>JAFKFE010000378.1 GCA_017308345.1 Alphaproteobacteria bacterium
AGTCGAAAGTGGCCCGATTGACATCATTCGAAAGAATTGGGACATTCCACCAATCAACCAACGACGCCTGTCATGAAGACTCCGATCATCGCCGTTGTCGCCTTCGACGGCATCAGCCCGTTCCATCTCTCCGTGCCTTGCCTGGTGTTCGGCGCGGACCGCACCAGGCTTGGCCTGCCGCGCTTCGACTTCCGCGTCTGTGCGATGGAAGAAGGACCTATCCATACCGATGCCGGTCTGGGCATCCTCGTCTCATATGGGCTTTCCGCGCTCGACGAGGCCGACATCGTCATCATTCCAAGCTGGAAGGACCTCGATGCCCCCCTTGCCGCGCCGTTCAAGGATGCGCTGCAACGGGCGCATCGGCGCGGCGCGCTGATCGTGGGCCTGTGCCTCGGCACCTTCGCCGTTGCCGGCGCGGGATTGCTTGCGGGGCGGAAGGCGACCACCCACTGGGCCTATACGGATCAGTTGCAGGCCCTTCATCCTGACCTCGCGATCGACGCCGACGTGCTCTATGTCGACGATGGCGACATCATCACCTCCGCCGGCGTCGCCGCCGGCCTCGACTGCTGCCTGCACATCGTGCGCGCCCGCTACGGCGCGGAAGCGGCACTCCGGCTGGCGCGCCATGTCGTGCTTTCGCCGCACCGGCAAGGCGGCCAGGCGCAGTTCATCGAGCGCCCGCTCGCGCCGACGCCGGACGCGGACCGCTTCACGCGCGCGCTCGACTATGTGCGGGCGACGCCCGGCGAAGCGCACAGTCTCGACAGTGTCGCCGACACGGCCGGCCTTACCCGCCGCACCTTCACGCGCCGCTTCCAGAAATCGATCGGCACCAGTTTCGGCGACTGGCTGGCCGATCAGCGCGTCGCGCTGGCGCAGCGGCTTCTGGAGCAGACGGACAAGCCGATGGATATGGTGGCCTTCGAGGCCGGCTTCGGCAGCGCCACGTCGCTGCGCCAGCATTTCGCCGCCCGGCTGAGGACCTCCCCGAGGCAATACCGGCTCGAGTTTTCACAAGCAGTTCCGGGAAAATTGCCCAGCGGTTTTCCGTCTGGAATTGCGTAAGCAAATAAGCAACCCAGGCGCCAGGCAGGCTCAGCCTCTTGTAACGATCCGTGCCGGGTTGCCGACGACGGTCGCATTGGCCGGCACATCGCGCGTCACCACCGCGCCAGCGCCGACGATGGCGCCCTCGCCTATGCCGGCGCCGGCGAGGATGATGGCGCCGCCGCCGATCCAGGCATTGTCGCCGATCGTCACGGGCCTGGCGATCTCCAGCCCGGCCCGGCGGCCGGAGGCTTCCCGGTGATGCTCGGCGCAGTAGATCTGCACAATGGGGCCGAGCAGCGTCCCCTTGCCGATGCGCACCGGCGCCGTATCGAGGATGGTGCAGCCGGCATTGAGGAACACGCCGTCGCCAAGGAACAGGTTGAAGCCGTAGGCGCAGTGGAACGGCGCCTCGATACGCGCCCCCTCGCCCGCGCCGCCGAGCAGCGTCCGCAAGGCGGGAGCGATATTGCCGCGCTCCCTGGGCGGCAGGTTGTTGTGCTCGAACACGGCGTCGCGCGCGGCGGCGCGCAGCGCCTCCAGTTCATCGTCGATGCAGGTGTACCATTCACCCGCCGCCATCTTCGTTCGTTCACTTGTCGTCATGGCGGCGCCTCCAGATTTCGTCCGTTGCCAGAGCATAATCGCCAAAGCATAATCGATTGTCAGACAAAAGCTCCGTAGCCAAACGCCTGGCTTGTGCTAGCCTGTCCTTGCGAGACCATGCGACGGTCTCAATTCGAGGGGGTCGATCATGCTTTACATTCTTGCACTGCTGATAGGCGTCGTTGCCGGCCTGCGCGCCATGACCGCGCCGGCGGCCGTCGCCTGGGGTTCTTATCTCGGCTGGCTGCCGGTCGCCGGCACCTGGGCAAGCTTCATGGGGCACTGGATCGCCGTCGGCATCTTCACCATCCTGGCGATCGTCGAGTTGATCACCGACCAATTGCCGTCGACGCCGAGCCGGAAGGTGCCGCAGCAGTTCGGCGCCCGCATCGTTACCGGCGCATTTTCCGGCGCGGTGATCGGCGCCACCGCCGGCGCCACCATCGGCGGCCTGATCGCGGGCGCCATCGGCGCGGTGATCGGCACACTTGGCGGTGCCGAAGCGCGCGGTCGATTGGCCGCGGCCTTCGGCAAGGATCCGCCCGCCGCCTTCATCGAGGATGCGGTCGCGATCATCGGCGGACTGCTCATCGTGGCGGCGGTGGCATGAGCGCAAAGAGCTTCGACGCCATCGTCATCGGCGCCGGCCAGGCCGGCACTCCGCTCGCCGGCCGGTTGAACGCGGCCGGCATGAGCGTGGCGCTGATCGAGCGCAAGCTGGTCGGCGGCACCTGCGTCAACACCGGCTGCATCCCGACCAAGACGATGGTGGCGAGCGCCTATGCCGCCCATCTCGCCCGCCGCGCCGCCGACTATGGCGTGACGCTCGGCGGTCCGGTCGGCGTCGACTACAAGGCGATCAAGGCGCGCAAGGACAAGGTGTCGGGCGCTTCCCGCGCCGGACTCGAGACCTGGATCGCGGGCATGGAGAAGTGCACCCTCTATCGCGGCCACGCGCGTTTCGTCACCGCCAACACCGTGCGCGTCGGCGCCGAGCTTCTGACCGCGCCAAAGATCTTCCTCAACACCGGTGGCCGCGCCTCGGTGCCCGACCTGCCGGGCGTCCACGATATCCCCTATCTCACCAATTCCTCGATGATGGATCTCGATGTGCTGCCCAGCCACCTGATCGTCGTCGGCGGCAGCTATATCTCGCTCGAATTCGCGCAGATGTTCCGCCGCTTCGGCTCGCAGGTCACGGTGATCGAGAAGGCGCCGCGGCTGACCGGCCGCGAGGACGAGGACACCTCCGCCGCCATCCTGTCGATCCTCGAAAACGAGGGCATCGCCGTTCATGTCGGCGCCGGCGACATCAGCTTCGCCAAACAAGGTGGCGACATCGCCGTGACCTTTTCCGCCGGCGAGCCTGCGGCGGTGGGCTCGCATGTGCTGCTGGCGCTCGGGCGTGTTCCGAACACCGACGATCTCGGCCTCGACAAGGCCGGCGTGGCGGTCGACCAGCGCGGCTTCGTTGTCGTCGACGACCAGTAGCGCACCAATGTGCCCGGCATCTGGGCGATGGGCGACTGCAACGGCAAGGGCGCCTTCACCCACACCTCCTACAACGACTTCGAGATCGTTGCCGCCAACCTGCTCGACAACGATCCGCGCAAGGTCAGCGACCGCATCGAAGCCTATGCGCTCTATATCGATCCGCCGCTTGGGCGCTGCGGCATGACCGAGGCGGCAGTGCGCAAATCCGGCCGCCGCGCGCTGGTCGGCCAGCGGCCGATGACCCGCGTCGGCCGCGCCGTCGAAAAAGGCGAGACGCAAGGCTTCATGAAGATCCTGGCCGATGCCGACAGCGGAGAAATCCTCGGCTGCGCGGTGCTCGGGCCGGGCGGCGACGAGGCGATCCACTGCGTCCTCGACCTCATGTATGCCAAGGCGCCGATCTCCACGCTCGCGCGCGCCATGCACATCCACCCCAATGTCTCGGAACTTCTGCCCACCATCGCCCAGGAATTGAAGCCGCTGGTTTGATCCGGCCACCCGGACACGCGCCGGGAACAATTTTGTGAGCGGCGGCACGAGCGGCCGGAGCGCCAAATTCGTGCCATAAAGGGGGCAAAGCCTCGCCATCGTACAGGCCACTAAGGCTTTGCAGGCAAACAACTAATTTCAAACGTTGAGCGGGAGGCAGACATGAGTCCTGCGGGTATTCGCGCGCCCATATCAAACCCATCCATGACACTGGCAGCGGGCGCGGTGGTCGCCGCGCTGGCATTCTCGCCGCCGGCATATGCGCAGCAGGCCGCCGCCGGCGCGGCGCTTGCCGGCCAGGTTCCGACAGGCCTCTGGCTGACCAGCACCTATCCGGAGTTCTCCGCTCGGACGGGCAAGGATGTGAGCGTGCCGCTCAGCCTCGCCAATCACGGCCTGCCGCCCCAACGTGTCGAATTCGGCGTCGACGGACTGCCTGATGGCTGGAAGTGGGAGATCGACGGTGGCGGCAACCCGGTCACCGCGGCGATCGCAGGTTCCGACGGCACGATCAACCTCACCCTCAAGCTGACGCCCCCGGCCGACAGTGTCGGCAAGACAGTCGCGTTCTCCGTATCGGGAAAGGCCGGCAGCGAATCCCTGAAACTGCCCATGCAACTAACCCTCGTCAAAACCGAGCCGGCGAAGTTGACGCTGGAACCGAAGCTGCCGGCGCTGCGCGGAACCGCCAAGTCGGCGTTCAATTTCCAGGTCGACATCAAGAACCAGGGGCAGCAGGACTCCACCGTCAATCTGCTCGCGCAGGCGCCAGCCGGCTTTCAGGTAACCTTCAAGGAGAACTATGGTTCGCAGGAACTGACCAGCTTGCCCCTGAAAGCCGGCGAGTCGAAGACGCTGTCCGTCAGCGTCCAGCCGCCGGACAGCGCGCAGGCCGGCCAGTACCCGGTCGCCGTTGCCGCCAGCGACGGCAAGGTCAGCGCCGAGACAAAGCTCGTTCTGGACGTCACCGGCAGGCCGTCGGTTTCGCTTGCCGGTCCTGGCGGCCGGCTTTCCGGCAATGCCACGGCGGGCCAGGAGCGGACCTTCACCTTCACCCTGTCGAACAATGGCTCCGCGCCTGCGCGCGGCGTGCAATTGTCGGCCAGCCCGCCGTCCGGCTGGAAGGTGACGTTCTCTCCCGAAAAAGTCGATGAAGTGGCGCCCGGCGCGACATCCGATGTCAGTGTTTCGATGACGCCGTCGGCCCAGGCGATAGCCGGCGACTACATGCTCTCCGTCCGCGCCAATGGCGGCGGCGCGTCGGACAGCGCCAACTTCCGCGTCACGGTGCGGACCTCGACGATGTGGGGCGTCGCGGGCCTCGGCGTCATCGGTGCCTCGGCACTGATGCTCGCCTTCGCCGTAACCAGGTACGGACGGCGATGAGCGCGGTCATCGAAGCCACGGGCCTCACCAAGCGATATGGGCGCTTCCCCGCGGTCGACGGGATCGACCTGGCTGTCGAGAAAGGTGAGGTGTTCGGCCTGCTCGGGCCGAACGGGTCCGGCAAGACAACCACCATCCTGCTCTTGCTTGGTCTGACCGAGCCGACCGGCGGCACGATCCGTGTCCTTGGGCTCGATCCGCTGCGCCAGCCTCTCGGCGTCAAGCGCAAGGTAGGGTACCTGCCGGACCAGATCGGCTTTTACGATCACCTGACGGCGCGCGAGAACCTTGCCTATTCGGCCAGGCTATCCGGCCTCGCTTCCGCCGAAGCGAAGGCGCGCATTGGCGCCGCCCTGGAGCAGGTCCGCCTGATCGATGTCGCCGACCGGCGCGTCGCGACCTTCTCGCGCGGCATGCGCCAGCGGCTCGGCCTGGCCGAGGTGCTGGTCAAGCAGGCCGAAATCGCCATCCTCGACGAGCCGACATCGGGCCTCGACCCGCAATCGACCCAGGAATTGCTGGAACTGATCCGCGAACTGGCCTCTGAGGGCGTGACGATCGTGCTTTCCTCGCATCTGCTCGGCATGATGCAGACGATCTGCGATCGCGTCGCCCTGTTCCGCAAAGGCCGCATCGGACTCATCGGCCGGGTCGCTGATCTTACCTCCGACGTTCTCGGCGGCACGCATGTGGTGGAGGTGGAGGCAGACGGCGTCGATTTGCCGGCGGTGCTCGCCGGCGCGCCGCATGTCTCCGGCGTCGCGCAACTGAAACCCGGCCACTGGCGCGTCGACACCGATGCCGACGTTCGGCCCGAACTGGCGCGGCGCGTCGTTGCCTCCGGCGGCGCCCTGCACGCCATGACCATCCGTCAATCCAATCTCGACGAGGTCTATGTCCGCTTTTTCGAGGGAGAAAACCACAATGTCGCAGCGTGAGGGATCCCCCTTTGCCGGCCTGTCGACCATCGCGCTCAAGGAAGCTGCCGATCATATGACGAGCCTTCGTATCCACCTGGTGATGCTGCTCGTCGTGCTGACGGCGATCGGCTCGGTCTACGCGGCCATAGGCCAGATCAAGGCTACGGTGGGCGAGGACCAGTTCCTGTTCCTGCGCCTGCTGACCACGGCGCAGCAGCCGCTGCCTTCATTCGTCTCCTTCC
>JAFKFE010000379.1 GCA_017308345.1 Alphaproteobacteria bacterium
CGCGAGGTCGCGCACGATCGCCTCGACCTCATCGCGTCGCCGCGCGACGGCGTCCATGTCGTCGAGGCCGCCAAGTGCCGCACGCGCGGCGGCTCCGAAACCGGCGATCCCGGCCACGTTCTCGGTGCCGGCGCGGTGGCCCTTCTCCTGGCCGCCGCCATTGATCAGCGGCCGCGGCATCATCAGGTCCGAGGCGGCGACGATCGCGCCGACGCCTTTCGGCCCGCCGATCTTATGCGAGGAAAGGATCATGTAGTCGGCATAAGGGACTGACATATCCAGCGGAATCCGCCCGGCGGCCTGCACGGCGTCGACGACCAGCACCCCGCCGGCGGCCTTGACGATTTCGGCGATGCGCCCGACCGGCTGGACGACACCGGTCTCATTGTTGGCGGCGTGGATCGCCACCAGCGGCAGGCCGGCCGCCTTGTCATGCGCGGCAAGCGCGGCGGAAAGCGCCTCGAGGTCGGCAATGCCGTTCCGTTCGACGCCGATCCTGGTCACCTGCGCCGCCGCGAACCGCCCGCCATTCAGGACGCAGGGATGGTCGGCCGCCGAGACGTAGAGGTGGCTCATGCGGACAGAACCGCGCCCCATCTGCCAGTCGGGTCCAAGCAGCGTCGAGGCGGCCTCGGTGGCGCCGGAGGTGAAGACGACGTGCTCTGGCCTGGCGTTGACCAGCCGCGCCACGTCGCGCCGCGCGTCCTCGACCAGCCGGCGCGAGGCGCGTCCCTCGGCGTGGACCGATGACGGGTTGGCGGCATCGAGCGCGGCGACCATCGCCGCCCGCGCTTCCGCAATGAGCGGCGCGCTGGCGTTGTAGTCGAGATAGGCGCGGGTTGCGGCCATTTTCGCTCAGTTCGTCCTTCCGCCAACTATCCCGCGAGGATAGCGCGTTATTTCCTTGAAATTGCAAGGCAAGCCGTCCTATTTACCCGGCTTGCGGCGCGGGCGGCCGGACCATCGGGTCTTGGCCACCCAGTTTTGAACAATTCTAAACTAGCTTCTAGGAAGACGCTTGCCCGGCGTCAAGGCCACAGAAGGCTTGGCGCCGCATGAGAGTTAGGGCCGAAACAGTTCCGGGCTAGCGCATTCATATGCCACGTGGAGTATTTTATGCCTGAGGTCATTTTCGCCGGTCCGGCTGGTCGCCTGGAGGGACGTTATCAGCCCTCGAAGGAAAAGAGCGCCCCGATCGCCATCGTGCTGCACCCGCACCCGCAATTCGGCGGCACGATGAACAACAAGATCGTCTACGACCTCTTCTACATGTTCCAGAAGCGCGATTTCACCGTGCTGCGCTTCAATTTCCGCGGCATCGGCCGCAGCCAGGGCGAGTTCGACCACGGCCCCGGCGAATTGTCGGACGCGGCGGCGGCGCTGGACTGGGTGCAGTCGCTGCATCCGGATTCCAAGAGCTGCTGGGTCGCCGGCTATTCCTTCGGCTCGTGGATCGGCATGCAGCTTCTGATGCGCCGGCCAGAGATCGAGGGCTTCATCTCGGTCGCGCCGCAGCCCAACACCTATGATTTTTCGTTCCTGGCGCCCTGCCCGTCATCCGGCCTGATCATCCATGGCGACGCCGACAAGGTGGCGCCGCCCAAGGACGTGCAGGGTCTGGTCGACAAGCTGCACACGCAAAAGGGCATCACCATCACCCAGAAGACGCTGCCCGGCGCCAACCATTTCTTCGCCAACGACACCGAGCAGTTGATCCAGGATTGCGCCGACTATCTCGACCGCCGCCTCGCCGGCGAGTTGGCTGATCCGAGGCCGAAGCGGCTGCGCTAAGCGCGGGAAGCTGCACAGTCCAAAAAGCTTTAATGGGTCGGCGTCCGATCGGCGCCGACTTCGCCGCCCTCGACCGGGCCGGCCATCGAGATCCCGCCTTTCGGCGCATAGGAGGGTGCCAGCCGGAATGTGCGCTTGCGCACCGGCAGCTTCGAGCCTGTCTGGCCGAAGATGAAACCGAGCCGGGCGAACACCAGCCCCGAGACAACCGCGAAGGCCAGCCCGAGCCCGAAACCCGCGACAGTGTCGCTCGGATAATGCGCGCCAACGAAGACGCGTGTCGAGGCGATGCAGGCGGTGACCGCTAGCGCGATGTACCAGCGCCTCGGGAACAGCAGCAGCAGAATGCCGAACACCGCGCCCATCGTCGTGGCATGACCGGACGGAAAGCCGGCGAAGCGCGCGTCCATGGCGAAAGGATGCAGCGACAGGACGCCGAAACTGTCGAAATAGAGCGGCCGCGCCCGGCCGATGCCGTATTTCAGCAGGTTGACCGCCAAGCCGGACAGGCCGACGGAACAAAGCACCAGGAACGCGAAACACGTCCAGTTGTAGACGAGCATCCGGCCCTGCCTGGACAGGCCGCGCCAGTCCGTCAGATTGGCGGCGACGAGGCAGAGCGCCGCCGGGATGAGATACCAGCCGCCAAGGCCGAACTGGGTGAAGAAATCGGTGAAGCGAACGAAGCCAGGGGACCATTCGCCGCGCATCTCGCCCGCGCCCGTGTCGAGACGCAGGAAGATCGCCACGGTGAGAAGCACCCAGGCCGTGAGCCAGACGCTCCACAAGATTCTCGGATAGCGCGCCGGGCGCACGGCGAAGCGCCGCCTCACGATCGACATCGTGTCGCGGAAATTGCCGAGCGAGCGGCGGTAAAGGGCAAGGGGCGCGGCGGACATGGCTTTGGCGCGAGATCTATAGGGGCATTCGATGGCCAACGCTATTCTTCACGGAGCCACCCGGTAAAGACCGAGCGCGAGCTTGTCTCCTGACGAATAGTTGATGCCGTCGATCTCGGTCAGCCGCTTCGCCGACTTGCCCTGGGCGGCCAACGCATCGGTGAGCTTCTGCTCGTCCTTGACCGGCGCCAGGCCGAGAGCGCAGGACGGATCTGCCAGCAGATGCCGCGCCACGCCCTGGACGTCCGTGAGCACGGTCTTTGTGCCGACCAGGAAGACCAGGCTCGGCTCCTGGAACTTCGCCGAGGCAAGCACGGTGGTGTCGCAAAGGCGGTTGGCGTCGACGGCGGCCTTGACGGCGGGGCTGAGCCAGATCGGCTTCAGCGACGGCGCGATGACGCCGAACAGCAGGCTGAAGGTGATGCCCGCGCCGACCGCGATCGCGGCGATGCGTCCGAGCGATACCTGCAACTGCCGCGGGAATGCGAGATAGCCGGTGACCAGGGCCGCGATCGCCGCCGGTATGCTCCACCAGCAAAAGGTCTTCGCCACATAAAGCGGCGCGGCGACGCAGACCACTGCAACGCCGATCGCCACCACCGCAAGGCCGAAGGCGGTCGCCCACCACAGCCATGTCTGCCAGCGCTTCAGCGGGGCGTTGGCTTGATCCGCCGGAAGGGTGAGCAGCCAGCCGATCAAAAGCGCCATGCCCGGATAGGCCGGCATCACATAGTGCGGCAGCTTGGTCGGGATCGCCTCGAAAACCAGCCAGAACGGTATGTACCAGGCCAGGCAGAAGCGCAGGCGGGGATCGTCCCGGAACCGGTTGATAGCCTGCAGCCCAGCGCCGACCGCGATCAGCCCGAAAGGCCACATGAACAGCGAATAGGTCAGCATGTAGAAGCCGGGCGGCAGGCCGTGCGATTCCTCGCCCTGCGCCACCTTGTTCAGCATGTCCTTGCCGACCGCTTCCTGGAAGAAGGCGCCGCCGCTCTTCCAGGTGATGAGGATCAGCCAAGGCAGGACGATGACAAGCACGATCGCCACGCCGCGCACCAGTTTCATCTTGAGCAGCCAGCGCCAGTCGCGGTCGAAGGCAACCAGCGCCGCGGCTGTGAGCAGCGACAAGAGCGGCGAAACCGGACCCTTGATGAGAATACCCAGCCCCTGCGCTATCCAGAAGATCCAGGGAAGATGTCCGGGTACCGGTTCATTGCGCCTGGCGGCCAGATAGACCTGCGCCAGCGCGCCCTGCGCGATCACGCAGCAGGCGAGAAGCATGGCGTCGGTCTTGGCGTCGCGCCCCTCGAAGGCGGTGGCGAAGATCGCCGCCATTATCAGGCCAGCGGCCAGCCCGGCATTGGCGCCGAAGAGCTTTGTCCCGGTCCAGCCGATGCCGACGACGGCGATCGCGATGCCCAGCATCGAGACCAGGCGGTAGACCCAGATCGGCGCCGCGGCCCCCTCGCCGCTCAGCGTGACCGCCGCGGACTGCAGCCAGTAGATGCCGATCGGCTTCTTGTAGCGCATGACGTCCTGCAGGCGGATGTCGACATAGTCGCCTGTCTCGACCATCTGCTTGGTCGCCTGGACGAAGCGGGATTCATCGCGGTCCACCGGCGGCAGGCTGGCCAGTCCGCTGACGGTCATGACGATGCTGAACAGAAAGAGGAGGAGGTAGTTCCTGTTCATCGCGGGAGCTTTTTCCGATCTGAAACCGCGGGATGGCCCCGTCGCGGCGCGCCTGTGCTTGCGCGGCGCTTCATTACGCCAGCAAAAAGGGGGAGGCAAGGACGGCGGCATCGCGCATGATCGGACGCAAAACCGGAAACCACTTTTGCTGATCGCGGTCCTTCGTTCGGCGGGCGATCGGACGCAAAAGCGGAAACCACTTTTGCTGATCGCCGGTCCTTCGTTCGGCGGGCGATCGGACGCAAAACCGGAAACCACTTTTGCTGATCGCCCGCGGATGCTAAACGCGCGCCTTCATATCAAGCATGGCCAAATGGCCGGCGATCTCCAGGAAGAAAAAATGTCCGCCTTCAAATCCGATTTCCTGCGCATCATGAGCGAGCGCGGCTTCATCCACCAGATCTCGGACGAATCCGGCCTCGACAAGCTCTTCGCCACGGAAACGGTAAGCGCCTATATCGGCTTCGACGCGACAGCCAAGAGCCTGCATGCGGGGTCGCTGATCCAGATCATGATGCTCCATTGGCTGCAGCAGACCGGCCACCGGCCGATCGCGCTGATGGGCGGCGGCACCACGATGATCGGCGACCCGTCATTCAAGGACGAGGCACGCAAGCTGCTGACACCGCAGGACATCGAGGACAATCTGGTCGGTATCCGCCGCAATTTCGCGTCCTACCTCAAATTCGGCGACGGCGCCGGCGACGCGATCATGATCAACAATGCCGATTGGCTGATGCAGATCAACTACGTCAATTTCCTGCGCGATGTCGGCCGGCATTTCTCGGTCAACCGCATGCTGGCCTTCGATTCCGTCAAGCTGAGGCTCGACCGCGAGCAGTCGCTGTCCTTCCTCGAATTCAACTACATGATCCTGCAGGCCTATGATTTCGTCGAGCTCTACAAGCGCCTCGGCTGCCGGCTGCAGATGGGTGGCTCGGACCAGTGGGGCAACATCGTCAACGGCATCGACCTCGGCCACCGCATGGAAGGCGTGCAGCTCTTCGCCATGACCACGCCGCTGCTCACCACATCGTCCGGCGCCAAGATGGGCAAGTCGGCCTCGGGCGCGGTGTGGCTCGATGGCGACATGCTGAGCCCCTACGAGTTCTGGCAATACTGGCGCAACACCGAGGACGCCGACGTCGGCCGTTTCCTGAAGCTCTACACGACCTTGCCCCTGGCCGAAGTCGCGCGCCTGGAAAAGCTCGGCGGCTCGGAGATCAATGAGGCGAAGAAAATCCTCGCCACCGAGATCACCGGCATGCTGCATGGCCGCGAAGCGGCCGAGACGGCGAGCGAGACGGCGCGCAAGACCTTCGAGGAAGGCGCGCTCGCCGACACGCTGCCCAGCGTCGAGGTGGTCAAATCGGACCTTGAAGCCGGGATCGGCATCCTGGCGCTGTTCGTCACAGCCGGGCTGGCCGGCTCGAACGGCGAGGCGCGCCGGCATATCCAGGGCGGCGCCGTGCGCATCAACGACCAGCCGCTGACCGACGACCGGCGCGTCGTCACGCTCCAGGACCTTGGCCCCGAAGGCGTGGTGAAGCTCTCGCTCGGCAAGAAGAAGCACGTGCTGGTGCGGCCTGTCTGAACGGCCGCGGGCCTCCTTGGCCGAAGTCTTTCAGGAAAACCGGAAGCCGCTTTTCGGGATTGCGGCTACCGGTATTCGAAGATCGAGCGGAATATCCCGGGCGCGACGACGGACAGCGGATTGACGTTGAGCGTCGGCTTGTTTGCGTTGCCCTTGAGCCGGTAGGTGACGCCGATCAGGCCACGGTCGCGCCCGTTGCCGAGCAACGGCCCG
>JAFKFE010000380.1 GCA_017308345.1 Alphaproteobacteria bacterium
ATCGCCTACGAGAACACGCTTGCCCGGCAACTGATCGAAGGCCTGTCCGGTATCAACGGCCTGATCATCCGCGGCATCACCGATCCGCAACGCCTTGCCGAGCGGGTGCCGACCGTTTCCTTCACGGTCGAAGGCATCGCGCCGGAAACGATCGTGCGGCAGATGAACGCCGAAAACATCTTCCTGTGGTCGGGCCACAACTACGCGTGGGAGATCGTCCATCAGCTCGGCATTCCGGCCGAGCAGGGCGTCGTGCGCATCGGCATCGCGCATTACAACACGGCGGCCGAGATCGAGGAGACGCTCGAAAGCGTGCATCGCGTGATCGCGATGCTGCGGCAGCTGCGGCCTTGAGTTAGTCCTTCTTGCCGCCAAAGCCGGTCAGGAAGGCGGTGAGGTTGTCGCCGAGCGCATCGCAGAGATAGCCGCCTTCCTGGACGATGACCGTCGGCAGGCCGAGCCCGGCGATCGCTTCGCCGATGCGCGAGAAGCCTGGCGTCGTCACCGACAGGCCGCCGAACGGATCGCCCTCGAAAGCGTCGAGGCCGAGCGCAACCACCAGCGCTTCCGGCGCAAAGGCGCGGATGCGCTGGAAGGCCGTCGCCAGCGCCGCGAGAAACGCCGCATCGGCCGATTTGCGCGGCAGCGGCAGGTTGAGATTGTAGCCGAGGCCGGGGCCTTCGCCGCGCTCGTCGGCATGGCCCCAGAAGAACGGATAGAAGCGGACCGGATCGGCGTGCAGCGAGACTGTAAGCACGTCGGGGCGGGCGTAGAAGATGCCTTGCGTGCCGTTGCCGTGATGAAGGTCGACATCGAGGATGGCGACGCGAGCGGCTTGTCTGCGAAGCACCTGCGCGGCCACCGCCGAATTGTTGATGAAGCAAAAGCCGCCGGCGACATCGGCGAAGGCGTGATGGCCGGGCGGGCGGCAAAGCGCATAGGCCGAAGGCGCGCCGGCCATCACCGCTTCAGCGGCTTCCACCGCGCTCCAGGCGCTCCATAGCGCGCTGTCCCAGGTTTCGGCCGAGATCGGGCAGGCGGTGTCGGCCATGTGATAGCCGGCCTGGCCGACCGCGGAGGCCGGATAGGAACCGGCGCGGGCGATCGGGTGGATGTTGGGAATGACTTCGGCGGATGCGCCTTCGATGCGCTGCCAGCGCGAAAAAATGTGCTCGAGGAAGTCCAGATATTCGGGCGTATGCACTGCCGCGACTGGGCCAAGGCCATGCTTCTTCGGTCGTTCGACCGTCAAGCCGGCCGATCTTGCGCCGGCTAGCAATCTTTCAATCCGCTTCGGCTTTTCCGGGTTGGGCTGTGGCGCGCCGCTGGAAAGGAAAGCCTTGGGATCATGGCGTTTCTGTTCCTCGGCATAGAAGGCTTTCATCGTCACTCCTCTGGCGGGTCGGCAAAGGCGAAAAAGGCGCTGCCGACGATCTTCTGCACCTGCTCGTAACTCGACCAGCCGATGCCAAGCTTCTCATAGAAGGCTTTGGCCGTTTCATTGTCCGTGTCGACGGACAGCCTCAGATAGATGCCGCCGGCCGCGAGGCACTGCTTCGCTACCTGCCGCAGCAGTTTTTCGCCGACACGGCGGCCGCGAAAACGGTCTTCGACATAAAGGTCCTGCACATACACGCCCGGACGGCCCATCCAGGTCGAGAAGATCGGGAAATGCAGGCAAAGCCCGGCAAATTCGCCATCGATCTCGGCAATCAAGGTCGAGAAGGCGGGCCTTTCGCCGAAACCGTAGCGGCGAAGGTCTTCGGGGGTGGATTGGATGTCCTGCGGCGCGCCGATATGGGCGCCGAGCTTGAGCAGCGCGGCATGGATCGTTTCGACGTCCTCGGCCCGGCCGGGGCGGAGAGTGACCGGTGCCGGCATCAAAACACCTTTCTCAGCCTTCCACCGGCAAATCGAGTTCTTGCGCCAGCGCCTCCAGCGAGTCGCCGATAATGGCGATCATCTCGCCGATCTGCTCCCGCGTGATGATCATCGGCGGCGCCACCATGAAATTGTCGCCGTCGACGCCGCCCTTGACCTTGCGGCCATAGATGATCAGGCCGCGCGCATAGGCGTGGTCGAGCAAGCGCTGCGTCGCTTTCAGAGCCGGGTCGATCGGCTTCAGCGTCTCCGGGTCGGCGACCATTTCGGCGCCGGTGAGCAGGCCCTTGCCGCGTACGTCGGCGATGAAGGGGAAGCGCTTTTGCAAGCCCTTCAACTCCGCCATCAGCACGTCGCCCATGGCGGCGGCGTTCGCGATGAGATCGAGCCGGTCCATTTCACCGAGGACTGCAAGGCCGGCGGCGCAGGCCAGTGGGTTGCCGGCATAGGTGTGGCCATGCTGGAAGCCGCCCGAGGCCAGCAGCGGCTCGACCAGGCGCATGGGCGCGGCAAGCGCGCCGAGCGGCGCGTAGCCCGAACCCAGGCCCTTCGACAGCGCGACGATATCCGGTTTGCAGTTCCAGTGGTCGCCGCCGAGGAACTTGCCGGTGCGGCCGGCGCCGCTCATCACCTCGTCATGGATCAGAAGGATGCCGTAGCGGTCGCAGATCTCGCGGATACGCGGATAGTAGCTGTCGGGCGCGACGAGGGCTGCCGTCGCGGCGCCACCGATCGGCTCCATGATGAAGGCCAGAACACTTTCCGGGCCTTCGGACTGGATCTTTTCCTCCAGCATGTCGGCGTAGCGGATGCCGCGCTGCTCCATCGACAGGTTGTCGCGATCGCGCCACGCGGCCGGCGCGGGGATGGTCGGCATCACCCGCATCATCGGCGTGAAGGTTTCGGCCAGCGCCTCGTCGCCGGTGATGGAAAGCGACCCCAGCGTGCCGCCATGATAGGAAGGGAAGCGGGTGATCACCTTCCAGCGCTTGGGCTGGCCGGTGGCGACCGCCCATTGCCGGGCGAGCTTGATGCAGGATTCGGTCGCCTCCGAGCCGCCGGAAACGAAGAAGATGCGGTCCATGCCTTCCGGCAGCTTGCCGGCCAGTGCCCGCGCCAGCTCTTCGGCGGGCTCGTTCTCGAAATGCAGCCGGTAGGCGAAGGTGGTCTTGTCCATCTGGCGCTTCATCGCGTCCAACACATTACGGTTGGAATGGCCGATATTGGCGACCATCGGCCCGCTCGAGCCATCGATGAAACGGCGGCCGTCCCTGGTCCAGAAGTAGATTCCCTCGGCGCGATCGACCAGCGGCCGGCGCAGGCTGGAGAGATAGAACAGATGCGACGGCGGACGCGCTTCGGTTTCGGGCGAGGGCTTGGCTTGCGGCTTGGACATTTCAGGACTTTCCGAGGTAGCGGTCGAGAACATTCTTGGTCACGCGTTCGACCATCGCGTCCTGCCTTAGAAGGCCGGCCACCCATTCGCAGCTTCCGGCATGGAACACTTCGCCCTTGCCGCGCGGGAAATTGACGATCATGCCGTTGCCGCGCTTGACCTTGTCGAGATTGGCGTCGCTGGCCTCGCCGAACAAGGTCTCGGCGGTGAAGCGGCCGTCTTCGTCGGTGAGGAACTGGTCCTCTATCGGGATGTCGGCGCTTTCCTCGACCTGGCTCGCCATGCCGACGGCCAGCACCTGCAAGCCGTCCGGCGCGCCGCTTTCCGCGGTCGGGTAGGGCAGGCCGCCGCGAATCTCGAAATCGAGGCCGTCGACCTCATAGCCATAGACATGGCTGTCGGCGCCGAGCAGGTCGCCATAATAGATGCCGGTGCCCGCGAAGGCCCAGTGCTCAGGCCGGTAGACCGGAAAGCCGCGCACGCCACGCGGCGCGCAGCCGCCCCAGCCGGCATAGACGCCCCGCGTCGCATTGAGGGCGAAGGTGGCGCTGCCCGGACGGCCGATCTCTGGCGCTTCCCAGGAATTGGTGGCGCGGGTGACGTCGCCGCCCCGATAGGCCGGGTCTTCCGCGCGCGCCTTGTATTTGTAGCAGACCTGGCGGCGGCCTTCGTCCTCCAGTCTCGTCTGCCACATGAAATTGCCGGCGAAGCGCGCCGCATGCCCGCCGCGGGTCACATAGGCGTCGACCGCGTCGCGCATTTCCCATGTCCAGTATTCGTCGTGGCCGACGAAGGCGACGCAGTCATAGCCTTCGAGGATTTCGGGCGAGAAATGCAATTCGTGCTGGCTGGCGATATCGACCTGATAGCCGGCGCGCTCGGCGAAGCGGAAGAAATGGCTATCATAGCTTGCCCAGCCGGATGAGGCGTATTTCTTCGAATGCCCGGTGGCGAAAGCCCATTCCATATGCGGATAGCGCGGCACGGTCTTTGGCGGCACCGCGACCTCCAGCGGCACGCGCGGCGCCTCCTTCGGCAGCACGACGAAGCCCCGGCACCAGGGGCGCTGCGTCGACACCGTCGTTGCGTACTGGTCGCGTTTCGGGCCGGTGATGCCCTGATAGTGGTTGGAGCCGCCCCAGGTATTGTAGGCGGTCCAGGTGCCGGTCGCGGCGACCTGCAGCAGGCGACCGGGCTTGCGGCCTGGCAGGGGCGCGACGATGAAGAGATGGTGGCTTTGGATCGGCTTGCCGTCGTCGGCCGAAAGCGTGACGCGATAGGCGCCGGACGGCCAGTCTTCGCCGATCGGGAATTCGAACGCGGCTTCCCAGCCGCAGCCTTCGACCGAGCACTGGTCGGGCGTGTCCTGCCAGCGCGCCGACAGGCCGGTCTTTTCGAAGACCTTGGTTTCGCTGCCGCCGTCGCGGATGACGGCGAGACGCAATCGCGGCACGGTCGTACTGATGAAGAGCGTCACCGTATCGCCTGGGCGATAGGAAAAGCGGTCGCTGTAGCACCAGATCTCGCCGCTCGGACCATCCATTCCGAGCCATTCATAGTAATGGCCGCGCACCGCCTCGCGGCGCTGCTCGGGCGTCAGCCCGAAATCGGGGAATTCGGTAGGCAGTTGCGTCAAGGAACACCTGAGGTCACGAGATCGCCATTGAGACCATCGGCAGGTCAAGCGTCAAATGGAAAGCATCGGGCCAGCAGAGCGCTTGCGCTTGGCGATGTTCGGCAAACGGATTATTCCATCCTAGGGTCTACTGATATTCAGGTGATGCCGGCCTGCGAACGATGGTTTCCTGCGCTTCCGGTGCTCACGTACTTCAAGTACGCTCCGCTCCGGTTCTCGGGAACCGCCTTTCTCGGCTCGGCCTGACCTGAATCTCAATAGACCCTGGCGTAAGATTTCGTACTAGGAGCCGACATGCTGCGGGTACAAAAGGTCAAGATCGACGACATCTACGTGCCGACGGCGCGGCGCAAGACGCTGCATCCCGAGACCGTGCGACATCTCGCCGAGGATATCTTGGAGAACGGCATGAAGACGCCGATCCAGGTGCGGCACGACGGCAAGCGCCATGTGCTGGTCGAGGGCCTGCATCGGCTCGAAGCCGCGAAATGGCTCGGCGAAACCACCATCGACGCCTATCTCGTTCAGGCCAAGCGCCACTGATCCTGACTGTCCGGGCGGCCGCATCACCGTTGCCGATCGCTTCCCATCAAAGCTTTTTGATTGACGCTGCCGTAGCGGCTACTACCGTGCCGCCACTCCAGGAGCAGGAAGCTTACCATGGCAAAATACGAGGGCGGATGCCTGTGCGGCGCGGTGCGCTATAAGGCCGAGGCCGAGCCGGTCAACGAACGGGTCTGCCATTGCCGGATCTGCCAGAGAGCGATCGGCGCGGCCTTCAACGCCCGCCTCCTGTTACGCGTCGACGACGTGACGATCGAAGGGCCGGTGGCGACGATCAATTCCTCGCCCGACCTCCAGCGCGGCTTCTGTCCGGCGTGCGGCACGACGATGTTTTCGCGCCGTGATTCCAGGGGCATCCTCGGCGTCACCTCCGGCTCGCTCGACGATCCGTCCCTGTTCAAGCCCGACATGCATTTCTGGACCGCCTCTAAGCAGACTTGGGTGATGCTTGACGATGGGCTGCCGCAGTATGAAGGCGCGCCGCCGGCTTAAGGCATATTGATCTTCAGGTGATGCCGGCCTGCAAATGGCGGCTTCCTGCGCTTCCGGTGCTCACGTACTTTAAGTACGCTCCGCTCCGGTTCTCGGAACCCGCCATTTTCGGCGCGGCCTGACCTGAATCTCAACATACCTCAGCCTCTCTTGGGCTGACTCATTTCGTCGCATCTCTGCACAAAAATTTCATCTTCGATGCACGAGATAGCCGGCAGGCATCTAGGAGGCGACGGATGAGTGAGAGCATCAACACCCTGGACGAGCTTTTGAACGATCCGATGATCCAACTCGTGATGGCGCGTGACCATGTGCGCCCGTCCGAGCTTCGCTTGCTTCTGGAAAAGGCCCGCGGCAAGGCTGGCGATGATTCTCGCATCGATCAGGCTTCGGTGCCCCCCGCGCATGTGGTGGCCAGAAGCTGCCTGAAGCAGTGGCTGCACCGCTGAGGCAGGAAAATGCGTGGCGGTTCTCCGTCGGGAACAGCGCCAGGACCCGCGGGTCAGCCCGAATGCGCGGGCAGGTAGCTGTAGTGATCGCGTAAATAGGCGAGCTTGAAGCCAAGCCGGTCGTAGTTGCGATAGGCCGGCCCGTCGCGATCGGGGCGAGGCGCCTCGATATCGGCGACAAACAGTTTCGCGCCGGCGGCGATGCCGTCGCGAACCAGCCTTTCCCCAAGCATGGCATCGAGATCGAAGCTGGGCGCCATGATTCCGGGCACCGGTGCGTCGATGCCGCTCCAGGCGGCGCCGTCCGAGATGAAGAGTGAGCGCACCGCCTCCACGGCGCCTTTGCGCCTCAGCGTGTAGTGATGCCAGCCCTTGCGGCCGACCAGCGCCTTGAGCCAGGGAGAGGTGGGCAACCTGTATTTGGCATCGATGAAGGAAGCCCACTCGGAAGCTGTCCTGGGTGTGACCTCCTCGACCACCGGATCGTCAATCGGGATAAGCGGATCGGCCGGGAAAAGCGGCTCGTCCGGCAGCGGCGTCGCGTCGCGATAGATGCGCTCCCAGCCGCCCTGATGCTGCAGGCCGCGCGCTTCCAGCCAGCACCGCAGCCGCGACGGCTCGGTGTGTGGATTGGCATAGAACCACGGCCGCATGATGCCGGCATCGCGGTAGCGCGCGAGCAGCGCGTCGACCTGTTCTTCCGTTGCTGGCCCATCGACGCCAATGTTCTTCACGCAGTTGAAATGGATGAACGGGATCGTCGCGCAGGTGGTCCAGATCAGATCGCCATCGCTCGCGATCGACAGCCCATGCCGTGCCGCGAAATCCGCGGGCGCGGCTTCGTAGAGGTCGAGCCAGGCAGCGACTTCGGCGCGCTCGATGGCGCGGCTGAAATCGCGCGACACCTCCTCGATCGCTATTTCCGGGACATGCGTTGCCGGCGGCACGACGGGCTGCAATTCCGAGAGGGCGGCGGTCGACATGGCAGGCTCCTCCGATTTGCCTTACGGTGTAAGATTAGCGGAGGATAATATGACGTCGCCTGTTGTCAAGCAGGATTAGCGGCACCTTACAAATCCGTGAGTTGGAATCACGCTATCGTGAGGCTAAGCCTGTCCTCGAGGGGCTTTTCGGATGACGATTCACTTTTGCCTCGGAGAAAGCCCGGGGCGCAGGGAAAAGGGTTGAGATGACCGACGTCTGCACTCAAGGACTGGACACCGGCTTTGTCAGCCTGGGTTATGCCAAGGTGGCATTTCTGGGCATCGTGCAAGGCATCACCGAATTGCTGCCGATCTCGTCCACGGCGCATATGCGCATCGTGCCGGCGGTGCTCGGCTGGCAGGATCCCGGATCGGCCTTCTCGGCCGCCATGCAGCTGGCGGCGCTGGCGGCGGTGGTCAGCTATTTCTGGAGCGATGTCAGGGACGTGCTGTTCGGATCGATCTCGGCGATCACGCGCCGCGATTTCGGCGACCGCCATTTCCGCCTCGCGATCAGCATCGTGCTCGCCACCGTCCCGATCGTCATTGCGGGCCTTGCGCTTTCCGGCGTGCTCAACGCCTGCAACTCGCCATTGCGCGGTCTTGCGGTGATAGGCTGGGCCTGTATCGCCATGGCGATCCTTTTGGCGCTGGCCGAAATCTTCGCCAGCCACAAGCTCATGCTGCGCCAGGCGTCGATCCTCGACGCGCTGCTGGTCGGCGTCGCCCAGGTCGGCGCGCTCATTCCGGGCGTCTCGCGCTCGGGCTCGACGCTGACGGCGGCGATGGGTTTGGGCTTCGCTCGGCCGGAGGCGGCGCGCCTGTCATTCCTGCTCGGCTTGCCGGCCATCGCGCTGGCCGGCCTCAAGGAGCTGTGGGAACTGCACAAGGTGCATCTCGACGCACATGGCTGGTCGGTCCTGGCCGTCGGCCTCGTCGTCGCCTCGATCTCGGCCTTCTTCGCCATTTGGGGGCTGATGCGGGTGCTCGAACGCTTCTCCGCCTGGCCGTTCGTCATCTATCGCGGCCTGCTCGGCGTGGTGCTG
>JAFKFE010000381.1 GCA_017308345.1 Alphaproteobacteria bacterium
GATCGACGAGGTGGTGCTGGTCGGCGGCATGACCCGCATGCCCAAGATCCAGGAGATCGTGAAGCAGTTCTTCGGCAAGGAGCCGCACAAGGGCGTCAACCCGGATGAGGTCGTGGCACTCGGCGCCGCCATCCAGGCCGGCGTGCTGCAGGGCGACGTCAAGGACGTGCTCCTGCTCGACGTGACGCCGCTGTCGCTGGGCATCGAGACGCTGGGCGGCGTGTTCACCCGGCTGATCGAGCGCAACACGACGATCCCGACCAAGAAGAGCCAGACCTTCTCGACCGCCGAGGATTCGCAGTCGGCGGTGATGAAGGGCAGGTTGATCTCGGTCTGCGTCGTCGACGACAGTTCGATCTTGGCCTTCTCGGCCGCTTCCTTCAGGCGCTGCAACGCGAGCTTGTCGGCCTTAAGGTCGATGCCCTGCTCCTTCTT
Source organism: Alphaproteobacteria bacterium (assembly GCA_017308345.1). Lineage (GTDB taxonomy): Bacteria > Pseudomonadota > Alphaproteobacteria > Rhizobiales > Rhizobiaceae > Mesorhizobium. Next base: position 436 of record JAFKFE010000381.1, read on the forward strand.
GAACTCGGCCGCCAGGTATTCGACCAGGCGCATGTCGAAGTCCTCGCCGCCGAGGAAAGTGTCGCCGTTGGTCGACTTCACCTCGAACACGCCGTCGCCGATTTCCAGCACGGAGATGTCGAAGGTGCCGCCGCCAAGGTCATAGACGGCGATGGTCTTGCCGTCCTTCTTCTCCAGGCCGTAGGCGAGTGCGGCGGCCGTCGGCTCGTTGATGATGCGCAGCACCTCGAGGCCGGCGATCCTGCCGGCGTCCTTGGTCGCCTGGCGCTGGGCGTCGTTGAAATAGGCCGGGACGGTGATGACCGCCTTCTCGACCTTCTCGCCGAGATAGGCTTCCGCCGTCTCCTTCATCTTCTGCAGGATCATGGCCGAGATCTGGCTGGGCGACTGCTTCTTGCCGCCGGCCTCGACCCAGGCGTCGCCAGTGTCGCCCTTGACGATCTTGTAGGGGACAAGCTTCTTGTCCTTCTCCGTCACCGGGTCGTCATAGCGGCGGCCGATCAGGCGCTTGACCGCGAAGATGGTGTTTTCCGGATTGGTGACCGCCTGGCGCTTGGCCGGCTGGCCGACGAGACGTTCGCCGTCATTCGAGATGGCGACGATGGAAGGGGTGGTACGCGCGCCTTCCGCATTCTCGATCACCTTGGGGTCCTTGCCATCCATGATGGCGATACAGGAATTGGTGGTGCCGAGATCGATACCGATAACTTTTGCCATTGTTCTAGTCTCTCCTCTAAGCAGGCTCTCAGGACCCTGATAAGGCGTTCCGACGAAAGCCCCTGTTCATAAGAAATTCCGTTCCGGCAACCGGCGTTCCGGCACCGAACGGCTTGGGGCGTATATAAGAACAGGCTGCACGGGGCGCAAGCATTCTGCGCAAGGCGTCTGCCGCCCTTGTCGGCGGGCTCGGAGCAGCGTAGCTATGCATCATGCATAGGATTGCCGGCCGTGGTATGAGCCGATGACGGAAGACCGGGAAAAGCTGCGGCTGGAGAACATCTTCGGCGCCATGAGCCTGGCTCTGGTCGACAAGATGGAGAAGGCGTTCGGAGCCGAAACCGGCCTCGGTCCGAGCGCCGTCGCCGCCGTCATCCAGATCGGCTCGAACCCGGGCCTATCCATTGAGACATTGCGACGCACCATCGCCCTGTCGCACTCGGCGACCGTCAGGCTCGTCGACCTCCTTGTCGAGCAAGGACTTGTGCTGCGCGAGGGCGGCCTCGAGGCTGACCGACGGTCGAAGGCGCTGCGCCTGACCGGGAGCGGAGAGGCGATCTTCCGGCGCAACCTTGCGGCCCGCCGTGCCGTCATCGACCGCGCCGTCAGCGTGCTCAGCGCCGACGAGACCCGCAGCCTCGGCCTGCTGGTGGAAAAGCTGTTGCCGGCGCTGGTCGACTTGGGCGACGACCAGAATGTCGTCTGCCGGGTGTGCGACGAAGCGGTCTGCGTACGCGAGCGCTGCCCGATCAGCCATATGCCGAAAGTCTGAGCGATAGGCCTGCCAACCGCGGTGTTGACCAAAAATGAAATAATATGCACTATGCATACATATATTGCGGGGAAGGATTCGGTCATGCAGCGACTTCCGCTGATTGCGGCGTTCATCGATGCTTTCGATCTGCTGCGCTTGTTTTCGCCCTTTGCGCGCCCGGCGAGGCATCGGCAGGATATCGGGCCGGAACCGCGTCGCGAGCGTCGGCCGAGATCGTGAACTCGGCCGCAGGCCACTCGACCGGAGCGGCCGCTCAGTCCTCGGTGCCTGGCCCGAACGCTTCCGCGCACAGCGCCTGCAGTTTCGCAAAGATGTGCCTGCCGCCGGCGATCACTTGCGTGCCCTGGCCGAGCACCGTCTTCGGATCGGCTTTCAGCACCGTGCCGCCGGCCTCCTCGACCAGCAGCATGCCGGCCAGGCAGTCCCAGGCGTTCATATGCTCCTCGACATAGCCGAGCAGCCGGCCGGAAGCCGCGTAGGCAAGCATCAGCGCTCCGGAAGCATTGCGGTAGAAGACGCCGCCCTCGGCCATGATCTTGCCGATCAGCACCGCGACATGCTCGGTCGCCGCCCGGTTCGAAAGCCCGGTGCCGACCGAACCTTCGGAAAGCGATGCCGCGCCGCTGGCCTTGATCGGTTTGCCGTTGAGGAAGGCGCCGCCGCCCAGGCGGCCGTAGAACGTCTCGTCGGTCGAGGGTTCGTGGATGACGCCGACCACCGTCTGGCCCTCCCTGGCGCAGGCGATCACCACGCACCAGGCGGGAATGCCGCGCACGAAATTCGCGGTGCCGTCGATCGGGTCGATCACCCAGACATGACCGGTTGTTCCGGCCACGGCCGCGTGCTCCTCGCCGACGATGCCGTCTTGCGGATAGGCCTCGGCGATCGCCGCGCGGATGAACAGCTCGACCTCGCGGTCGCCCTCGGAAACCAGGTCCTGATGGCCCTTGCTCTCGACGGTCAGATTGTCGAGGTCGCGAAAATATTTCAGCCCCAGCTCACCGGCGCGCCGCGCCAGGTCGATGGCGAAATGCATGCGGTCGTCGAGATCATGGGTCACGGGCAGGCTCGCGCTCAAGAGCAATTCCAGGAAAGTGTGCGGCGGTTTTCCGTCCGGAATTGCGTCAAACAAAGGAAAATTGAGCGGTTCGCAGTTTCCGTGAAACGGAGAAACGCTCAAGAGGGATGCCTGCCCTTAGAGCAATTTCAGGAAAAGTGTGAGCGGTTTTCCGCCCGGAATTGCGTAAAAACAAAGAGATAGGGCGTTTCGCCGGTTCCGTGAAACGGTGAAACGCACTACCAAACGAGTGTGTCAGGCAAAAGCGGCTGCGATCAGGCCGCCTTCGACATCGATTTGTGTACGTCGGCGAGGATCTCGTAGGAGCGCACGCGCGCCGCGTGATCGAAGATCTGCGCCGTCACCATCAATTCGTCGGCGCCGGTGCGGCGGATGAAGGCGTCGATGCCCTGGCGCACCGTTTCCGGCGACCCCACGACGGCGCAGGACAGCGCCTGGGCAAGCATGCTCTTCGCCATCGGGTCGAGATCGCGGTCGTAATTTTCGACCGGCGGCGGCAATTGCCCGGGCCGGCCGCTGCGCAAATTGACGAAGGCCTGCNNNNGTTTCGCCTCGGCATCCGTCGGAGCGGCGGAGACATTGAGGCCGAGCATCACATAGGGCTTGTCGAGTTGAGCCGACGGCTGGAAGCGCGTGCGGTAGACCTCCAGCGCATGGTCGAGCTCGGCCGGCGCGAAATGCGAGGCGAAGGCATAGGGCAGGCCGAGCAACGCGGCGAGCTGCGCGCCATAGAGGCTGGAGCCGAGGATCCAGACCGGCACCGTCTGGCCCTCGCCGGGCACGGCGCGGATGCGCTGGCCTTCCTCGGCCGGTTGGAAATAGCCCATCAGCTCGACCACGTCCTGCGGGAAGTTGTCGCTGGCCTCCAGATTGCGGCGCAGCGCCCTGGCCGTCAGCATGTCGGTGCCCGGCGCGCGGCCGAGACCGAGGTCGATGCGGCCGGGAAAAAGCGCGGCCAGCGTGCCGAACTGCTCGGCGATCACCAGCGGCGCGTGGTTGGGCAGCATGATACCGCCGGCGCCGACGCGGATCGTCCTGGTGCCGCCGGCGACGTGCGCGATGACGACGGACGTCGCCGCGCTCGCAATGCCCGGCATGTTGTGGTGTTCGGCCATCCAGTAGCGCGTATAGCCCAGGCGCTCGGCATGGCGGGCAAGGTCGAGCGAATTGGCAAGCGACTGCGAAGCGTTGCTGCCTTGGGTGATCGGCGACAGGTCGAGAACCGAAAGGGCCGTCATTGGTCAGGTCTCCACGATGCGTTTTTCCCGCAGCCTCGCCTCGAAGGCGAGGCGGTCGGGAATGACGATGGCGAGCTGGCTCTCCAGCACGCCGGCGAGTTCGGCTGCCGTCGCGATCTCGCGTTGCTCGCTGCGGCCGCTTGCATGGTGCGTCGACAGCCGGTTGTTGCGCAGCGCGTGGCGCCGGTCCGGCAGGGCCAGCGCGGCCACCAGCGTCGAGAGGAAATGCGAGCTCGGATGCGTCGACAGGAAATGGCTGGCGACCCCGTAGTCGACCTCATGGGTTTGGCCCATGTCGAAGCGGTAAAGCGCGCGCCATTCCCCGCCGATTTTGGCCTGCAGGCGGAAATGGTCGGGGATCTCGACGACGCGGAAGGTCTCGTGCGGTGTGTGTTGCTCCAGCCCGGGCTCCAGCAGCAGCGGCGCCGTCAGCGTCAGGCCGCCGAAGCCGACATCGGCGATATAAATGCGGCCGCCAAGCTCGACGCGCAGCAGCATATGGCTGCGCGCCGTGATGGCATCTTCCGGCTGGCCCCAGAGCACGCGGGCGGCGAGCCCGCTGACCGTGAAGCCCAGCGCGTCAAGCGCATGCATGAAGATCAGATTGTGCTCGAAGCAATAGCCGCCGCGGCCCTGGCGAAAAATCTTGTCCTGCAGCGAGGCGACGTCGAGGCCGACGGAAACGCCCATCAGGGCGTCGATGTTCTCGAAAGGGATCGCCCGCGGGTGCGCGGCGTGCAGCGCCCGCAGCGTAGCGAGCGACGGGTCGGTTGGCCCGCCATAGCCGATGCGGGCGAAATAGCCATCGAGATCGAAATCGCTCATTAAGGGCAGGTCCGGCTTGACCGGACCGATATAGGCACTCGCCGGCGGTGCCGCAAACAATGGGCGAGGTTCGAGATTATGCCAGGATTTCAGGGCGCAAGGCCCAGCGCCGCTCAGGCGGCCGGCGCCGCCCCGGCCGTCTCCTTGCGCACGATCGGCGCCACCTTGGTGCCGTAGAGCTCGATCGCCTTCATGATCCTGGCGTGCGGCATGATGCCGATCGCCATCTGCAGCAGGAAGCGATCGTTGCCGAAGATCTTGTGCTGGGCGACGATCTTTTCAGCCACCTGCTCCGGATTGCCGACGAAGAGGGCCCCACCAGGACCCCGCGCGAGGTCGAAATGCGTGCGCGAGGTCGGCCCCCAGCCCCGCTCGCGCCCGATGCGGTTCATCACCTCGGCCTGCGGCCCGTAGAAGTCGTCGGCCGCCTGCTCGGTCGTCTCGGCGATGAAGCCATGCACGTTGATGCTGGTGGCGAGCGAGGCTGGATCGGTGTTGGCGCGCCGCGCCGCCTCGCGATAGATGTCGAACAGCGGCGCGAAGCGCGCCGGCTCGCCGCCGATGATGGCAAGCGCCAGCGGCAGGCCGAGCACGCCGGCGCGTGCGGCGGATTGCGGCGTGCCGCCGATCGCGATCCAGATCGGCAGTTTTTCCTGGAACGGGCGCGGATAGACTCCGCGGCCGTTGATCGGCGCGCGCAGCTTGCCCTGCCACGTCACTTTCACCTGGTCGCGGATGGCTAGCAACAGGTCGAGCTTCTCGGCGAAGAGCTCGTCATAGTCTTCGAGATTGTAGCCGAACAGCGGGAAGGATTCGATGAAGGAGCCGCGCCCGGCCATGATCTCGGCGCGGCCGTCGGACAGAAGGTCGAGCGTCGCGAATTGCTGGAAGACGCGCACCGGATCGTCGGAGGAGAGCACGGTGACCGCGCTGGTCAGGCGGATGCGCTTCGTGCGCTCGGCCGCGGCGGCCAGCGCCACGACAGGCGCCGAGGCGGCATAGTCGGGGCGGTGATGCTCGCCGAGGCCGAACACGTCCAGCCCGACCTGGTCGGCCAGCTCGATTTCCTCCATGAGGTTGCGCAGCCGCTCATGCGGGCCGATGGCGCCGGGACCCGGCTCCGGGCTGACATCGGCGAAAGTGTAGAGACCGAGTTCCATCTGCGCGTATCCTGAAGCTGCTCGTGTGGATGTTAGGTGCTGGCGCTAGAGGTAGCGGTCCGTCCCGTCGCCCGCCAGAGGCGCGATCTGTGAACAGTGCATCGCGCTCCGCAGGGTCGTATCCCTGCGGCAACAAGCCCGGTTTTTTCATGGCTGGCATACCGTTTTGGCGCTTGAACTCGCCGCTTTCCCGCGTATGTAAGCGTCGCGAATAGACTGCAGGGAAGTACACTTGGCTATCTACAGGGAAAAAGACATTTTCGAGCGGCGCAATGCCGCGAACGAGGCAAAGAAGGCGCTGCTCGCGCGCTTCAACGCAAAGCCTGCGGCGGATGATCCGGCCGTGCTGGCTCGCCAGGCCGAGCGCAGGGCGATCCTCGAGGCCCGCGCAATCCGCGAAGCGGAGAAAGCCAGGCTGAAGCAGGAAAAGCTGGCTCGCGAAGCGGCAGAGAAAGCCGAACGCGAAGCCGCCGCCGAAGCGGCGCGTATCGCCGCCGAAGAGGCCGCTGCTGCCGAGGCCAAAATACGCGAGGCCGAGGAAGCCGAGCGCATCGCGCTCGAGCTTGCCGACGAGGCCGCGCGCAAGGCCAAGCGTGACGCACGCTACGCCGCCCGCAAGGCGCGCGTCGGCCGGACGCCTCCGGGCTTCTCCGCCCGCTAGAGCAATTCCAGGAAAAGTGCGTAGCGGTTTTCCGTCCGGAATTGCGCAAAGCAAAAAGACTTGGAGCTGTTCGGCGTTTCTGTGAACGCCGAAGAGCTCCAAGTTGGGGTTCGATGAAATGATTCAGGGTCGCCGAAAGCGGCCCTGCGCGTGTTTGTGCCTGGAAATGCTCAGGCGACCAGCTTCAGGCCGATGATGCCGCAGACGATCAGGCCGATGCAGGCGATCCGAATCACTGCCGCCGGCTCGCCGAGCAGCCAGATGCCGAGCAGCGCCGTGCCGACGGTGCCGATGCCGGTCCATACGGCATAGGCCGTGCCGACAGGCAGCGTCTTCAGCGCCAGGCCAAGCAGGCCGAGGCTGACGATCATCGAGGCCATGGTGAGAAGGGTCGGCAGCGGCTTGGAGAAGCCGGCGGTATATTTGAGGCCGATCGCCCAGCCGATCTCGAACAGGCCCGCGAAGAACAGAAAAATCCAGGACATCGGAAACACTCCGTCATTCCGGCATCGGTTGAGATGCTCGGGTGGCGGGTCGTCCCAGCCGGTTTTTCGGGGAAGCGAGGTCGTCCTCGCCTTCGATGTGGGGGCGCCCTGTCCCAAGGCAACAAAACACCGGCAGCATTGTCATGCCGCCGGTTCAAAGGTCTGCAGTGCGCCGGATCGACCGAATTCGGTCGCTTACTTTTCCTTGATGCGCATCGCCTTGACCGGCGGCGCCTTCGGAGCCGGGGCCGCGGCGGGCTTCTTCGCGTCCTTCTTCGGCTTGCGGGCTTCCTTGCCCGCCTTCATCGCGCCTTTAGCCATGATTCGCTCCTCCGATTGTGGACGTGCAAGTGAAACAAGAGAAATGCCGGACCGCAAGAGGCGGCATCGCGCTCGCCGAGCCGCCCGGCGGGATGTCAACCGGTTTCCCGTGAGGACGCCGGTCCAAACCCCTCCCAAGGCACCTTGAACCCCGGATCGGCTGGCGCATTGTCTGTGGAGCTTCGGCGGGCAGGCCGCTAAGCTCGCCGCATCGGAGAGGTCAAAAAGCAATGGCAGGGCATGCCGGCTCGAAAAGGGTTATCTACGCCGCGCTCGCCGGCAACCTGGCGATCGCGGCGACCAAATTCGCGGCCGCGTTCTTTACCGGTTCGTCCGCCATGCTGTCGGAGGGCGTGCATTCGCTGGTCGACACCGGCAACGGCGCGCTGCTCCTCCATGGCATGCGCCGCGCTGCTTGGCCTCGTCGTCGCCTTTGCCGGGATCCTTTCCGCCGAACTCCTGGAGATGCCCGAGCTCGACGGCGTCGGCTCGGTCGGCATCGCCATCATCCTGGGCGCGACGGCGATCTTCCTGGCCCGCGAGAGCAAGGGCCTGCTCCTCGGTGAGCCGGCCTCGCCCGAAGTGCAGAACAAGGTGCTGGCCATCGTCCAGCAGGATCCCGCGGTGCAACGGGCGAACGGAATACTGAGCGTCCATATCGGTCCGGAGGAGATCGTCGCGGGTTTGAGCATCGAATTCGAGGATCATCTCACCGCGCCCGAGATCGAAGCCTGCGTCGAGCGTCTGGAAGCAAGGCTGAAGCAGGAAATGCCGCAGATATCGAGGCTTTTCGTCAAGCCGCAGGCGGCTGGCACATGGCAGCAGCGGCGCAAGGCCATCGCCGAGGCCTCGGAAGAGGGTTAGGTTTGACGCATCGAAACTGCCGGGAGGAAGACCGATGAAGATCGACGGCGGATGCCACTGCGGCGCGATCACCTATGAGGCGGAGGTCGATCCGGAAAAGACCTCCATTTGCCATTGCACCGACTGCCAGCAACTGACCGGCACGGCGTTCCGGGTGACGGTGCGCGTGCCGGAGGAGGATTACCGCATCACCCGGGGCGAGCCCAAGGTCTATATCAAGACCGGATCGAGCGGCGCGAAGCGGGCGCAGGGTTTTTGCGGCGACTGCGGCTCGCATCTTTACGCCACCTCCGTCGGCGATGGACCGAAGATCTACGGCGTCAGGGTCGGCACGTCGCGCCAGCGCGACCTGCTGGTGCCGAGAACCCAGTACTGGCACCGCTCGGCGCTGCACTGGCTGCCCGAGTTCGAGGGCACGAGGATCGTCGAGGAGCAGTAGGGATCACTCGTCGCCTTCGACGACCCGCAGCCTGAGCTGACCCGTCTTGGAGTCCGCCATGCGCACTCCTGGCTCGGCCTTGGTGGGTTCGCCGCGCGTCTCGGCCTCGCCCTCGGCGAATTCCAGCGCCTCGATCTTCTGGCCGCGTCTGGTCACCTTCGATGTCGACACGAGGATGTCGTCGATGTCCTTCGCCGCCTGGCCGAAATGCGTCTGCAAGCGCCGGACCCGTTCGTCGACGCGCGCCACGTCCTCCATCAGCCGGATGACCTCGCCCTGGATCAGATGCGCCTGCTCGCGCATGCGGGCATCCTTCAGGATCGCCTGGATGACCTGGATCGACAGCATCAGCAGCGACGGCGAGACGATGACGACGCGGGCCCGGTGCGCCTTCTGCACCACCGCCTCGAAATTCTCATGGATCTCGGCGAACACCGATTCCGACGGCACGAACATGAAGGCGGTGTCCTGGGTCTCGCCCTGGATCAGGTATTTTTCGGCGATATCGCGGATATGCACCTCGATGTCGCGCCGGAAGGCCTGCGCCGCCACCTTCTGCATGTCGGCACCTTCTGCGGCGCGGATGGCGTTCCAGGCTTCCAGCGGGAATTTTGCGTCGATGGCGAGCATCGGCGCGCCGTTGGGCATGCGCACCAGGCAATCGGGCCGGCTGCCGTTGGACAGGCTTGCCTGGAATTCATAGGCGCCGTGCGGCAGGCCGTCGGCGAC
>JAFKFE010000382.1 GCA_017308345.1 Alphaproteobacteria bacterium
GACCGCCATCGGCGGCATGGCGCTGACCGTCGACATCCCGCTGATCAGGCTGGCCCACGGCGAGGCGTGGACGATCCTGTTGCTGCGCACCGGCACCACCTTCCTTGCCGGACTCCTCATCTGGATCGTCTGGCGCTCGTTGAGCGACAGGGCGCCGCAACTCGTTCCCGGCCGGCCCGGGCTCGCGGTCGCGACGCTCTACGGGCTGGGTTCAATTGCCTTCGTCACCGCCGTCTACCACACCTCGACCGCTGATCTCGTCTTCATCCTCGCCTTCACAACCATGTTCTCGGCGCTGCTTTCCTGGCTGTTCCTCAAGGAAAGGCCGCGGCCGCTGACCCTGGCGGCGCTGGGGCTGATGATCGTCGGCGTGGCCATCATCGTCGGCGACTCCATCGGCAGCGGACATCTGTTCGGCGACGTCATGGCGCTATGCTCCGCGCTCTGCATCGCCTGCGCGATCACCATCTCGCGCGCTAGCGGCAAGGAGATGGGCTTCACCTCGCTGGTCGGCGTGATCCTGCCCTTCACAGTCGCCGCCTTCATGGTTTCGAGGACGGGCTTTCAGGTGGACGCGCCGTGGTGGATCATCTTCAACGGCGCCGTGGTCATGCCGATCTCGTTCTTCTGCCTCGCCAACGGACCGAAATACATTTCGGGCCCGGAGGTGGCGATGTTCTACCTGTTGGAAACCGTGCTGGCGCCTGTCTGGGTCTGGCTGATCTTTGCCGAGGCGCCGTCGCGCAACAGCCTGATCGGCGGCACGGTCCTGATCGTGACGCTGGTCGCCCATTCGCTCTGGCAGTTGCATGAGGGACGCAAGCGCCGCGCGGCGCTCGCCATCGGTCACCCGGCCTGAATTTTCCTGGTCTCGGGCGTCGCCTCGATCCGAGGCGGCCCGCTTTCCCCTTCGACCGGCGCGGCCTCGTCCATCAGCTCCACCTCGCGCAGCCATTCGCGCCAGATGGCGACGAGCAGCGCCATCAGCACCGGACCGATGAAGAGGCCGAGGAAACCCATCGTCTTGACGCCGCCGATCAAGCCGAAAAAGGTCGGCAGGAACGGCAGCTTGATCGGACCGCCGACCAGTTTGGGCCGCAAGGTCTTGTCGACGATGAAGAGTTCGACCGCGCCCCAGATGAACAGGGCAAGGCCGGCAAACAGCTTGCCGCTGGCGGCGAGGTAGATCGACACGAGCGTGAAGGAGAGCGGCGCGCCGCCCGGGATCAGCGCCATGATGCCTGTGAGCGCGCCAAGCGTCACCGGCGACGGCACGCCGGCCAGCCAGTACGCAGTCCCGAGCACCAGGCCCTCGCCGATGGCGATGACCGTCATGCCGGTCACGGTCGACGAGATGGTCGCCGGCACGACCCGCGAGATGCGCTCCCAGCGCGTCGGCAGGATGCGTTCGCCGAGACGGTCGACCTGCGCGGCGAAGGCCTCGCCGTCGCGATAGGCGAAGAACAGCGCGATCATCATGAACAGAAGCGTCAGCAACAGGCCGAAGGCACTGCCGCCGGCCGCCAGGGCACCACGATAGATGGTGCCGATGTTGGAGCCGCTGATCAGCTGGATCAATTCGCCGATGCCGCCGGGATGGCCGAGATAGGCCGTCCATTGCTCATTGAGCCACTCACCGACGACCGGCATGGTGGCGATCCATTGCGGTGTCACCGCGCCGTGCCGGTTGGTCTCGATCGCCCAGGTGACCCACTCGCGCAGCTCGTTGATGGCATAGGTGCCGGCAAGCGCGATCGGCACGACCAGGAAGGTCAGGATGAAGAGGATGGCAAGCGTCGCGCCGACGGTGCGGTTGCCACCGACTGCGGCGAGCAGCCGGCGGTAGAGCGGCCAGCTGGCAAAGGCGATGACGAGCGCCGCCAGCACCGGGAACAGGAAGCCGTGGAAGAAATAGACGCCGGCGGCGACGATCAGCACCAGAAGCCAGCGCGCCGCCGAAAGCGGCGGGATGACGGCGGCCCGGAGCGGCGTCGACAGGCCGAACAGGCGCTGCCCCGGCTTCTGGATTTCAGCCCGCTTCAACCCGGCGTTTCTCCCCTGCCCCGATACCTGACCGCTTATGCGCCATCATAGTGCAGCAATCGTGACGATAGTCCAAATAGTGTCTTTTCCTTCTCCCCACTGCGGAAGAAGGTGGATCGGCGCGTAGCGCCGAGACGGATGAGGCATGTTCCAGCGGAGTGAGACTTTGGCTTTCCCTGGAACACACCTCATGCGTCGCCTTCGGCGACACCTTCTCCCGCAAAGGGGAGAAGGGGAACCCCGCTACCCAAACTTGCCGGTCCTGGGGAAGCCCTTCGGCACCATGCGGCCGGCGGCGGCCCGGGCGCCGATCCATTCGGCCAGTTCCTCGCGCGACCTGGTGAAGGTGCGGTCGGCCGAATCCTGCCAGGAGAGCCCTGTCTCCAGCGTGAAGGGTTTCAAGTCGAGCACGCCGCCGTCCTTGTATTTCTGCAGGCGCACGCCTTTGCCGCGCGCCATCTCCGGAATCTCGGACAGGGGGAAGACCAGCATCTTGCGGTTCTCGCCGACGATGGCGAGATGGTCGCCCGACACCGGGATGCAGCGCTTGGCTTCGTCCGGCGCCTTGACGTTCATCACCTGCTTGCCCTTGCGTGTGTTGGCGACGACCTCTTCCTCGGAAACGATGAAGCCATTGGCATCATGGGAGACGAGCAGCAGCTTGCGCTTGGGGTCGTGGACGAAGGCGGTGACGATGTCCTGGTCGTTCTCCATGTCGACGATGATGCGGATCGGTTCGCCATGACCGCGCCCGCCGGGCAGCCGGTCGGCGCCGATGGTGTAGAACTTGCCGCCGGTGGTGAAGACCAGGATCTTGTCCGTGGTCTGGGCGTGGAAGGCAAGCTTCAGGCTGTCGCCTTCCTTGAAGGCGAGCTGCGAGTAATCGGTCAGGTGGCCCTTCATGGCGCGCAGCCAACCCTTTTCCGACACCACGACAGTGACCGGCTCGCGCTCGATCATGGCATGCGCGATGTCGGTCAGGTCATGCTCGGGCGCGTCGGCGAACTGGGTGCGGCGCTTGCCGAGCTCGGTCTCGGGACCGAACTTGTCGCGGATTTCGGTGACCTGCCATTTGATCGTTGACCATTGCCTGGCTTCGGACGCCAGCAGGGCCTCGATCTGCCTCTTTTCCTCGATAAGGCCGTCATGCTCCTTGCGGATCTCGATTTCCTCGAGCTTGCGCAAGGCGCGCAGGCGCATGTTGAGGATGGCTTCGGCCTGGTTGTCGGTGAGCGACCAGCGGGCCATCATCACCTGCTTGGGCTCATCCTCCTCGCGGATGATCCTGATGACCTCGTCGATGTTGAGATAGGCGATCAGGTAGCCGGCGAGAATCTCCAGCCGCTTCTCGATCTCGCCGAGCCGGTATTTCGAGCGGCGGATCAAGACATCGCGGCGGTGGTCGAGCCACTCCTTCAACACGCCCTTGAGCGACAGGACGTTCGGCACCTTGCCGCGCGACAAAACGTTCATGTTGAGCGGGAAGCGGCTTTCGAGCTCGGTGAGCTTGAACAGCGATTCCATCAGGAGGCCGGGATCGACGGTGCGGCTCTTCGGCACCAGGACGATGCGGATGTCTTCCGCGCTCTCGTCGCGGATGTCTTCAAGCAGCGGCAGTTTTCGAGCCATCAGGAGCTCGGCGATCTTCTCGATCAGCCTGGCCTTCTGCACGCCGTAAGGGATTTCGGTGACGACGATGCTCCAGGTGCCCCTGCCCTGGTCTTCCTGGCCCCATTTCGAACGCACGCGGAAACCGCCGCGGCCCGTCTCATAGGCATCGAGGATCGAGGCGCGGCTGTCGACGATGATGCCGCCGGTAGGGAAATCCGGTCCTTGGACGAAGTCCATAAGCTTCGTCACCGGTGCATCCGGATGCTCGATCAGATGGAGGGCCGCGTCGCACAACTCGGCGGCGTTGTGCGGCGGGATGGAAGTCGCCATGCCGACGGCGATGCCGGAGGAACCGTTGGCGAGCAGGTTCGGGAAGGCGCCGGGGAGGACGGACGGCTCTTCGTCCTCCTCATTGTAGGTCGGGCGGAAATCGACGGCGTCCTCGGTGATGCCCGCAAGCAGTTCGGTCGCCACCTCGGTCATGCGCGCCTCGGTGTAGCGCATGGCGGCGGCGTTATCGCCGTCGATGTTGCCGAAATTGCCCTGCCCGTCGACCAGCGGGTAGCGCATCGAGAATTCCTGGGCCAGGCGCACCAGGGCGTCGTAGATCGACTGATCGCCATGCGGGTGGAACTTACCCATCACGTCGCCGACGATGCGGGCGCATTTGGCGAATCCCTGGTCGGGGTTCAGCCGCAGCAGCCGCATGGCGTGCATGATGCGGCGATGGACCGGCTTCAGTCCGTCGCGTACATCCGGCAGCGCCCGGTGCATGATGGTCGACAGCGCGTAAGCGAGATAACGCCGCTCGAGCGCCTCTTTCAGATCGACCGGTTCGATTTTGTCGCCGCCGCCGTTGTCATCGGGCGGCAAAAGCCTCTTTCCCATGGATTTGGACTAGCCGAGCGGGTGATTCGCGGCAAGCGCCGCGTGAACATCGGCGCATTCGTCGCGGCTCGTGAACACGTGGCCGGCGATGTGAAGGATTTCACGGAAGCGGCGGGACGGCGGCTGCAATTTGCCGCCGATCTGCAACAGGCCGCGACGGCATCGTGACGCCGGCCAACATCAATCCGTTACATGCGGGCTCTATCTGGCATGCGACGCGCTGGCGGAGGGAAGCCCCGGTCTTCATGACTAATTCACCGCATCGGGCAATGGCTGCCGACCGGCGTTTGCCTTTCATCGCCATTTTCGACAAATGTGCCGGGAAATGCCTTTTTCCCGTCCCGTTCGTCACGGATTGGTGATGGAGCAGGTTTCAGAACAATTTCATCATAGCAAATCAGGATAGGGAACTCGCCATGACAATCCAACGCTCAACGCTCAAGAAACTGGCCTTTTCGACCTTTCTGCTGACGTTGCCGCTCAACGCGGCCTTCGCCGCCGACCCGGCGGTGGCCGAGCGCATCAAGGCGGCCCTCGCCGCCCAGGGCGTCGACATTTCCTGGACCGGCGTCTCCGGCGACGATTCGAACGCCCTGCTGCAGGGTGTTTCCATCAAGCCGGCGGCGGAGAAGGAAGCGCTGGCGATCGGCGACGTGAAGCTGGAAGGGGTCACCGAAGCCAATGGCGGCTATGAGATCGCCACCGTCTCGACCTCGCCCTTCGAACATAGCAAGGACGGCGTGACGCTCGACCTCAGCCCGGTGGTCATCCATGACATGAAGGTCCCGGCCGAGGGCAGCACCGATCCGCTCGGCTCGCTGATGATGTACAAGTCGGCTGAGCTCTCCAACATGACGGTCAAGGTCGGCGACAAGACGGCGTTCGCGATGGACGGGCTTGCCGTCCAAATCACCCCGCCGGCCGACGGCAAGGCGATGGACTTCACCGCCAACACCGGGAAATTCACAGCCGACCTGTCGCTGATCGACGACCCCAAATCGAAGGAAGCGATCGAGGCGCTCGGCTACCAGAACATCTCCGGCAACATTGCGATGGCCGGCACCTGGCAGCCAAGCGACGGCAAGATGGAGCTGTCGAAGTATGACATCTCGGTGGAAAACGCCGGCACGCTCGGCATGACCTTCAACCTCGGCGGCTACACGGTCGACTTCATCAAGTCGATGCAGGAGATGCAGAAGAAGCTCGCCGCCCAGCCGGAAGGCGCCGACAATTCCGCCCAGGGCATGGCCATGCTCGGCCTGATGCAGCAGCTTTCCTTCAACGGCGCGTCGGTCCGCTTCAAGGACGATTCGCTGACCGGCAAGGTGCTCGACTATGTCGGCAAGCAGCAGGGCATGTCGGCCAAGGACGTTGCCAACCAGGCCAAGGCGATCGTGCCGTTCGGGCTGGCGCAGCTCAACAATCCGGAGCTGACGGCGGAAGTCTCGGCGGCCGTCAACAGCTTCCTCGACGATCCGAAGAGCCTCGAGATTTCGGCCGAGCCGCCGTCGTCGGTGCCCTTCGCGCTGATCATGGCCGGCGCCATGTCCAACCCGCTCGGCCTGCCCAAGACGCGCGGCGTCAAGGTCAAGGCGAACCAGGACTGATCGGATTAGCTTCCTTCTCCCCG
>JAFKFE010000383.1 GCA_017308345.1 Alphaproteobacteria bacterium
GCGGCATCACCGCCTCGCTGCGCGCCGTGGGCTACGGTACGGACGCCCAGCCCTGGCCGATCGTGCCCGGCCCGGACGCCGAGACCGCCTCGGTCAAGCTGATCATCTCGGGCGAGCAGTATTCGACCGTGTTCAAGGATACCCGCGACCTCGCCAAGGCGACCGTCGAGCTGGTCGACAAGGTGCTCTCGGGCGGCAAGCCCGACGGCCTCGACACCAAGACCTACAACAACGACGTCAAGGTCGTGCCCTCGATCCTGCTGACGCCGCATGAGGTCGACAAGTCGAACTACCAGAAGCTGGTCGTCGACTCCGGCTACATCAAGGCTGAAGACCTGAAGTAATCCGGTCCCCAAGGAAGGGGTCCCGCGCGATGCGGGGCCCCTTTTCGTTCACAAGCGACCCCGGTATTGTTTTTGCCGGCTTCCGCAGCGCGATGCGCCGTCACGGCGCGAGAAGCGCCGCGGCACGTTGATTTCGCGCATGGCATTTTCCATTGACGGAAAGCATGCGCCAGGGAGCAGAACCTGATGGCCTCGACGATTTTGGAGATGCGCGACATCACCAAGACGTTCCCCGGCGTGAAGGCGTTGTCCAACGTCAACCTCAGCGTCGAGGAAGGCGAGATCCACGCCATCGTCGGCGAGAACGGCGCCGGCAAGTCGACGCTGATGAAGGTGCTGTCGGGCGTCTATCCGTCCGGTACCTATGACGGCCAGATCATCTTCCACGGCCAGGAATGCCATTTCAAAGGCATTCACGACAGCGAGCATATCGGCATCGTCATCATCCATCAGGAGCTGGCCCTGGTGCCGATGCTGTCGATCGCGGAAAACATCTTCCTGGGCAATGAGCACGCCACCTATGGCGTCATCGACTGGGACGCCAACGAGACACGCACGGCCGCCCTGCTCAAGAAAGTCGGACTCAAGGAAGACCCCAAGACGCTGATCACCAATATCGGCGTCGGCAAGCAGCAGCTTGTCGAGATCGCCAAGGCGCTCAGCAAGGAAGTGAAGCTCCTGATCCTCGACGAGCCGACGGCCTCGCTCAGCGAAAAGGACAGCCAGGCGCTGCTCGACCTCCTGCTCGAGTTCAAGCGCCAGGGCATGACCTCGATCCTGATCTCGCACAAGCTCAACGAGGTGAACCGCGTCGCCGACAAGGTGACGGTGATCCGCGACGGGCGGACCATCGAGACCCTGCCAAGGAAGGATATCAGCGAGGATCGCATCATCACCTCGATGGTCGGCCGCTCGCTGGACGACCGCTATCCGCCGCGCGAGCCGCAGATCGGCGACGTCGTTTTCGAAGTGAGAAACTGGTCGGTCTACCACCCGATCCATGCCGAGCGGCAGGTGATCAAGAACATCGATCTCAATGTGCGCAAGGGCGAGGTGGTCGGCATCGCCGGGCTGATGGGCGCCGGCCGCACGGAATTCGCGATGAGCCTGTTCGGCCGCTCCTACGGCCGGCACATCACCGGCGAGGTTTTCCTCGAAGGCAGGCCGATCGACCTCTCATCGGTGAGCAAGGCGGTGGAGAACCGCATCGCCTATGTCACCGAAGACCGCAAGACCTACGGTCTCAACCTCATCGACCACATCAAGCACAATGTGACGCTGGCCAATCTGGGCGGCGTTTCCAGCCGCGGCGTCATCGACGACATGCGCGAGATGAGCGTCGCCAACGACTACCGCAAGAAGACCAACATACGCGCCTCCAGCGTCTACCAGCTGACCGGCAACCTGTCGGGCGGCAACCAGCAGAAGGTCGTGCTGTCGAAATGGCTGTTCGCCGATCCGGAGGTCTTGATCCTCGACGAGCCGACCCGCGGCATCGACGTCGGCGCGAAATACGAAATCTATACGATCATCGCGCGCCTCGCCGCCGAAGGTAAAGCGATCATCGTCATCTCGTCGGAAATGCCTGAACTGCTCGGCATCTCCGACCGCATCTATGTGATGAACGAAGGGCGTATCGTCGGCGAAATGGCGGCGAGCGAAGCGAGCCAGGAAAAAATCATGCGCGCCATCGTTCGGGGAGAAGGAAAAGCATCATGAGCACCGAAGCTACGGCGAGGAATGCAACGGGCGGCAGAGGCCACTCGAGATTTAGCGCCTACTTGCTAATAGCCATTGGTGTCGTCGGTGTTTTTTTGTCCCTTACCCTAGTCAATAAAATCGAATTGGCGGGTCAACGATGCTACTATGTTGGCGGAATATCCACAGATACACTCTGCTTTACCCCTGTCGTTTACTTTGTATTATTCGCAGCTTTTTTGTTTTGCCTAGCTTTAGGTGGATTTTTGCTTTTTAGTGCAATCAGCCTCCAGGAAATCCCAACTGGCGTGTCCGAAAGTCCCGCAAGGGCCTCTAGTCGACAGGCGATTATGGGGAACCTGCGCGAATATGGCCTGATCATCGCGCTGATCGTCATCATGCTGTTCTTCCAGTACACGACCTCGGGAACGCTGTTCAAACCGGTCAACCTGTCGAACCTGGTCCAGCAGAACTCGTTCATCATCGTGATGGCGCTCGGCATGCTCCTGGTCATCGTCGCCGGCTATATCGACCTCAGCGTGGGATCGGTCGCCGGTTTCATCGGCGCGCTGGCGGCGATGATGATGGTGATATGGCCGCTCGGGATATTCTCGAATCCGCTGGTGGTCTCGATCGTCTGCCTGATCGTCGGCGGGCTCATAGGCGCCGCGCAGGGCTACTGGATCGCCTATCACAAGATACCGAGCTTCATCGTGACATTGGCGGGCATGCTGATCTTTCGCGGCATCTGCCAGGCGCTGCTTGGCGGCGGCTCTTCGGTCGGCCCGCTTCCGGATGACTTCAAGGCGCTGAGCTCCGGTTTCATCCCGGATGTGATCGGCCCGCTCACGCTGATCCCGCCGACGGTGAACGCCGCGGGCAAGACCGTCTTCGGCAGCGGACTCACCTTGCATATGACGACGATCGTGCTGGGCCTGGTCGCCGTGCTTGCCTACGCCTATTTCGGGCTGAGGGCACGGCGCAGGCGCGAGTTGCATGGTTATGAGGCCGAGCCCTTCCTGTTGTTCGTCATCAAGACGGTGATAGGCAGCGCGCTGGCGCTGTTCCTGGTCTTCCAGTTCGCAAGCTACAGGGGCCTGCCCGTCGTGCTATTGGTGATGGGCGTTCTGATCACGCTGTTCGTCTTCGTCACCAAGCGCATGACCATCGGCCGCCGCATCTATGCGATGGGCGGCAACGCCAAGGCCGCGCAGCTCTCGGGCATCAACACGGAAAGGCTGACGCTGCTCGTCTTCATCAACATGGGCGTGCTGTCGGCGCTGGGCGGCTTGATCATCGCGGCGCGCCTCGGTCAGGCCGTGCCGGCGGCTGGCCTCGGCAGCGAGCTCGACGTGATCGCGGCCGTCTTCATCGGCGGCGCCTCGGCGATGGGCGGCGTGGGCCAGGTGATCGGCGCCGTGGTCGGCGGCTTCATCATGGGCGTGATGAACAACGGCATGTCGATCATGGGCGTCAATGTCGACTGGCAGCAGGTGGTCAAGGGCTTGGTGCTGCTCGGCGCCGTCATCTTCGACGTCTACAACAAGAACAAGGCTTAATGGATGTCGCCCCAAAGTGCCTAGCGGTTTGGGGACAACGACATGCATCAAAACAAAAGGCCGGAACAAGTTCAGGAGGCATACGGGTTCTAGATCGCGAAGCTGCCGGCAGACCCGTCGGCGCCAAGAAGTCCAGGCAAGGACCAGGCTCGCGAGCGCAATCCGGACGAAGAATTTCAACCGTGGCGTGGATTTCTCCACGCCACGCCGGTGGCGGTTTGCCTGCGAGGCGGCCCCGACCAGTCAAGATGAGAGAGGGTTCGACATGCTGATCTCCCAGATCCTCGACGACGCCGAGACCATCCGTGTCGTCGCCCGCAACGGCGGCGGCAAGACCAGGGTCATCAACGGCGCGCGCAGCGTCTATTCGCTGGCGATGGAGGCGGCGCGGACAGGCACGGGCCTCGAAGCGCTGATCGAGCGCAAGGGCTATGGCGAGACGGTCGATCTCGATGCCGCCTACAAGAGGGGCAGGCTGGTGTCGCCCATCAACCATCCCGATCCGGCGCATCTGCATCTCACCGGCACCGGTCTCACGCATCTCGGCTCCGCGGCGACGCGCGATTCCATGCACAAGAAGCTCAGCGAGGGCGGCGAGGAGGAACTCACCGATTCCATGAAGATGTTCCGCATGGGTCTCGAAGGCGGCAAGCCGGCCAAGGGTGAGGTCGGGGTGCAGCCGGAATGGTTCTACAAGGGTAACGGCACGATGGCTGTGGCGCCCGGCGCGCCGCTGGTGTCGCCAGCCTTCGCGCAGGATGGCGGCGAGGAGCCCGAGATCGCCGGCATCTATGTGATCGGCGACGACGGCGCGCCGTTCCGCGTCGGCTTCACGCTGTCGAACGAGTTTTCCGATCACGTGACGGAGCGGGTGAACTACCTGTTCCTCGCCCATTCCAAGCTGCGCAACGCCTCGTTCGGCCCCGAAATCCTGATCGGCGACCTGCCGGCCGATATCAGAGGCGCATCGCGCATCTGGCGCGACGGCAAGCTGCTCTGGGAAAAGCCGTTCCTGTCCGGCGAAGCGAACATGTCGCACACCATCGCCAATCTCGAGCACCACCACTTCAAATATTCGGCCTTCCGCCAGCCGGGCGACGTGCATGTGCATATGTTCGGCACCGCGACGCTCTCCTTCGCCGACGGCATCAGGACCGAGGCCGGCGACGTGTTCGAGATCGAGGCCAAGGATTTCGGCCTGCCGCTGCGCAACCCGCTGGAGATCGAGAAGCCGGTGAAGGTGACGGTGAAGGCGCTGTGACTGGGTAATCTCCCCCCTTGTGGGGGAGATGGCCGGCAGGCCAGAGGGGGGCGCTGTCCCGCCGACGTATCAACTCGTTCAAGCTCAGACCTCGGAAGCCCTCATCTGCCTCAAATACAAAGGACGCGATCCTTCGCGCCCCCCTCTGCCCTGCCGGGCATCTCCCCCACGAGGGGGGAGATTGGCAGTTTCGGGCTCACCGCGCCGCCCTGAAATGCTTGGAGAGCTTCAGGCCCTGCGCCTGATAGTTCGAGCCAAGGTCGGTGCCGTAAAGCGCCTGGGGCCGCTTCAGCATGTGCTCGTAGACGAGACGGCCGACGATCTGGCCATGGTCGAGGATGAAAGGCACTTCGTGGCTGCGCACTTCGAGCACGGCGCGGCTGCCGCTGCCGCCGGCGGCGGAGTGGCCGAAGCCGGGATCGAAGAAGCCGGCATAATGCACGCGGAACTCGCCGACCAGCGGATCGAAGGGCGTCATCTCGGCGGCATAGAGCGGCGGCACATGCACGGCCTCGCGGCTGACCAGGATGTAGAATTCGTCCGGGTCGAGCACCAACTCGCCGGCGCCGCTCTTGTAGATCGGCTCCCAGAAATCGACGACATCCTGCGCGGCGCGCTTGTCGACGTCGACCAGGCCGGTGTGGTGCTTGCCGCGATAGCCGACAAGCCCGTCCTTGTCGCCGTCGAGGTCGATGGACAAGGCGATGCCGCCGCCGGAAATGTTGGGCGGCTCGGTGGCGACCAGCATTTCGGCGCGGTGGAGATCGCGCAACTCGCTCTCCGAGAGCACCGCATTGCCGATGCGGAAACGGATCTGCGACAGCCGCGAGCCGGCACGCACGACGATCGGGAAGGTGCGCGGGCTGACTTCTAGATAGAGAGGCCCGTGATAGCCGGTGGCGATCTTGTCGAACTCGTGGCCGCGATCGGTCATCACCCGCGTGAAAATGTCGAGACGGCCGGTGGAGCTCTTGGGGTTGGCCGAGGCCGACACGTTCGCCGACAGCGCCAGGCTTTCGAGCAGCGGCACGATGTAGACGCAGCCCGTCTCCAGCACCGCGCCCTCGGTGAGGTTGATCTCATGAAGCTTCAGCCGCTCGAGCTTGTCGGCGACCAGATGATCTGGCCCCGGCAGGAACGAGGCGCGAACGCGGAACGCCTTGTCGCCGAGCCTCAGATCGAGGCTTGCCGGCTGGATCTGGTTGGTGTCCAGCGCGCGCGGCGACGTCAGCGCCTTCGCCTCGAACAGCGCCGCGATGTCCTGATCCGGAAGAATGCCTGTCTGCCGCA
>JAFKFE010000384.1 GCA_017308345.1 Alphaproteobacteria bacterium
GGGGTGTTGTCCTCGGGGATGAATATCACCGGAACGGTGAGCGACTTCAGTACCTCGACGGCTTCCGGCGGGCCGCTATCCTCGGCGGCGAGGATCATGTCGGGGCTGAGCGCCAGCAACCCTTCGACGGCAAGCTGCCGACGATAGCCGACATTGGGCTTCGCCGCCACCGAGGCGGGATATTTGCTGCCGCGATCGACGCCGATGATGCGCCCGCCGGCCCCCAGCGCATGCACGATCTCGGTGACGTCGGAGCCAAGCGTCAGGATCCGTCCCGCCGGCCCCGGTGCGACCGTTCGTCCAAACGCATCGACCACGACATCGGCCGCCCGTGCCTTGAAACCACAGGAAGGCGCCAGCGCCGACAGGACCAGAAGCAGCAACGACACTGCCCCCATGGATCCGAGCCGGCGCACTCGCCAGCCTTCGCGCACACTGACGGCCATGCCTACTTCGCTCCAATGCCTCGATGACCAACGGCCTATAAATTTAAAGTTGACTATTGTCATCATGTTTTAATATGTGACCCTGCCCTCACCCGTCGGTCGAGGGATTCCGATCATGCCAGCCAGGGCCGATTGCCATCGCCAGCATTCCTGCTTTTGGGGGCGGCTTTCGCAATGACACTGACAAGCAACACCACATGGATGGCGGGCACCGCGCTCGCTTTCGTCTTCAGCCTGAGCACCGTGCCCTTCGCCGGCGCCCAGGAACAGGAGAAGAAAGCCGCCGCCAAGACCGACAGGCTTGGACAGGCAAGCCAGGCCCAGCCCGCCACGATGCTCGACCTCATCACCATCTCGGCGACGATGATCAAGACCGCCGTCATCGAATCGATGGCCGCCATCAGCGCCGTCGACAGCGATGAGCTGGAGCGCATCCAGCCCGATACCGCCGCCGGCATCTTTCGCACCACGCCTGGCGTGGCAGCCTCGATGAACGGCGACGATCCGGCGACCGCCATCAACATTCGCGGCCTGGAGCAGTATGGCCGCGTCGTGGTGACGCTCGACGGCGCGCGCCAGGACTACTGGCGGGTCGGCCACGGCTCCGGGTCATTCTATGTCGAGCCGGAGCTGCTCAAGGATGCAACAATCATCCGCGGCCCGGTGTCCAACGCCTACGGCTCGGGCGGCATCGGCGGCGTCGTCTCCTTCGAGACCAAGGATGCCGGCGACTTCCTCAAGCAGGATGAGCGCTGGGCACTCAGCGAAAAGCTCGGCTACGAGGACAATGGCGACGGCTTCACCACCAGCACGACCGGCGCCTATCGCTTCAGCGACGACGCCGACATCATCGGCAACCTGATCTACCGTAACCGCGACAGCTATACGGACGGCAATGGCGATACCGTGCCCTGGACCGGCGAAAGCGTGAAGAGCGGCTACCTCAAGGCAGCGCTTAGACCGGCCGACGGCCATGAGCTGAAGCTCGGCGCCATCCTGCAGCGCTACAACGACCAGATCACCGGATCGAGCGGCTCCACCTCGCCGACGCTGAGCCGCTACGACACCAACACCGTGAACCAGACCTACACGGCCGCCTACACCTGGAAGCCCGACGACAGCGACCTGATCGACCTCAGCGCCAATCTCTATCACAACCGCACGCGCGCCGAGCAAACCCAGGTTTGGCCGACGTCCGCGATCGGCAACTTCCGCTTCTACGATGTCGCCACGACCGGCCTCAACGTGAAGAATTCCTCGCGCTTCGATGCCTGGGGGATAGCCCACACGCTGACCTACGGGCTCGACTACTATTACCTTGAAGCCTCGTCGGAAGCCGCGCATTTCGGCGCCGGCCAGCAGCAGGGCTATGGCGGCTTCCTGCAATGGCAGGGCGACTACGGCAACTGGCTGCAGGTGATCGGCGCCATGCGCTATGATGGTTACCACCTCGATGGCGAGACCCGCACCGTGCCGCCGGAGGAGGCCAGCATCTCGGGCAGCCGCTGGTCGCCGCGCCTCACCGTCGGCGTGACGCCGTTCGAAGGCTTCCAGGTGTACGGCACCTATTCGGAAGGCTATCGCGCGCCCGGCCTGCAGGATGTCTTCCGCGGCGGCGGCGCGCATGGCTCGGGCGACAGCTACCGGCCCAACCTCCTGCTCCAGCCGGAGACGGCGAAGAATTGGGAAGCCGGCATCAACGTGAAATACGACGATGTCCTGGCCCCTGGTGACCGGCTGCGCGCCAAGGTCAACGTCTTCCACACCGCGGTCGAGGACTATATCGACGTCGACCTGACGGTGCTGCCGCGCACCGCGATCAACATCGGCGACGCGCGGCTGAAGGGTGTGGAGGCGGAAGCCGTCTACGACTACGGCTGGGGCTTCGTGAACCTCGCCGGCGCGCTGATCAACGCCAAGGTTGTCACCGGCGTCTATGCCGGGCAGGCGCTGAACAACACCCCGCTCGATCGCTTCTCGGCAACCATCGGTTTCCGCATGCTGGAAGACCGGTTCACCGTCGGCGCGCAATATATCAGCGTCGGCGAGATCACGCGCACGAGCCGCACCAACCCGAACAACCCGCCGGTCGTCGATGACGGTTTCGATCTGGTCAATGTCTTCGCCAACTGGACCATCAACGACAACCTCAGGCTCGATGTCGGTGTCGATAACGTCTTCAACACCGCCTACACCGATCCGCAAAGCTCATGGTCGACCACCGCGGCAACGGAACAGGGCAAGGGCCGCACCTTCAAGGTCGCACTGACCGGAAGAATTGGAGGTTGAGCATGGATCACGCACCGACGCTCGACCTGGCCTGCGAGGCTCAGCTCAGGATCCGCAACCTGCCCGCCTATATGGACCGCATCAGCGACAGGCTGCAGAGCTTCGAGGCCGACGCCTCGCATCACGGCGGGCGGATCGATTTCCGCTTCGCCTTCGGCGAGGCCTCTTTCGACATGGACCGGCTGGTGATGCGAGCCCGCGCCGCCGATCGCGACGGGCTGGCCCGCCTGAAAGACCTCCTCGCCACGGCGGTGGACGTCTACGCCAAGGAGGAGAATCCCGAGATCGTCTGGACCGGCGATCTCGCCGGCGAGACCCGCCTCGCCCAGTTCCGCGAGATGACGGTGGCGGGCGTCCGCAACCTCACCCCGCATATGCGTCGCATCCGCTTCGCCGGCGAGGACCTGGCGCGCTTTGCCAAGTTCGGCGGCATGCACATCCGCATGTTGTTTCCGACCGGCGACGTGCCCGATCCCCTGTGGCCCACGCTCGGCGGCAATGGTTTGCCGGTCTGGCCATCGGATGACAGGCGCCCCGTGGCGCGCGTCTACACGATCCGCGAGCTCGACGTGGACGCAGGGTTCATCGACGTCGATTTCCTCGTCCATCCCGGCGAGAGCGTCGGCGCGGCCTGGGCGATGCAGGCCGCGCCGGGCATGAAGGTGGGCATCATGGGGCCGGTCGGGCGCCCCGTGCGACAGGCCGAATGGTATGTCATGGGCGCCGACGAAACCGGCCTGCCGGCGCTGGCGCGCCTGCTGGAGACATTGCCGGCCTCGACTGTCGGGGTCGCCTTCGTCGAGGTCGCAGACGATGCCGAACGCCAGCCCATCGAAAACGCCACCCGCATCGAATTGCGCTGGCTGCCACGAAACGGCGTGCCGGCCGGCGAGGACAAGCGGCTTGCCGATGCCGTTCGCGCGGTGGCCTGGCCTAAGACCGGATCGGCGTTCGGCTGGTTTGCCGCCGAGGCGACCGCCGCCAGGATCGTCCGCGAACATTGGCGCGGCACGCTGTCGCTCGGACGCGACGAGACGCTTGCCGCGGCATATTGGAGACGAGGCGCCGCCGGCCTGATGGCAGGCTGAGGTCGGGGCATGATGCCGGAAGGTGTGATGCGGTCCTCGGCTGACATTATGCTCCGTCTCTAAACGAAGAAGAACTCCTCGACGCGACGCTTGGCCTGCCGCAGCACCGGCAGGATGTCGTGCTCCATCGCCTCGACCGAGAAACGCGCCGATTGCGTCGAGACGTTGATGGCGGCGACGGTTCGGCCGGCGCGATCGACGATCGGCACCGCGATCGAGCGCAGGCCGAGCTCCAGTTCCTCGTCGACGATGGCGAAGCCGTCCGCCCTCGCCTTGTCGATGGCCTTGCCGAGCGCGGCGCGGCCGGTGATCGTCTTCGGCGTCCGCCGCTCGATCGTCGCTTGCGTCAGGAAGGTCTTCAAGTCATCCCCCGCCAGCCCGGACAGCAGCACCCGCCCCATCGACGTGCAATAAGCCGGCAGCCTGGTGCCGACGTCGAGCGCGACGCTCAGGATTCGCCGTCCGGGGATGCGCGCGACATAGACGACATCCTCGCCCGACAGCACCGCCGCATTGCAGGCTTCATCGAACCGTCCCGCCACCTCGCGCATGATGGGCGCCGCGAACGTCCAGAGCGATGCGCCGCCGAGCCAGGTCCGCGCGACGGTCAAAAGACGCGGCGACAGCGAGAACAGCCGGCCGGATTGCGTGGCATAGCCCGTGGCGACCAATGTCAGCAGAAAGCGGCGGGCGCCCGCGCGGGTGAGATCCGCCTCCTCGGCCATTTCGGTCAGCGTCATGCCGCCCGGATGGCGCGCGAGGATTTCCATCACCGCAAGGCCGCGCTCCAGCGAGCCGACGTGGTCGCGTGAAATTGCTTCGTCTTCCACGAACGTCTCCGGGCCGGTGGTTGACTAGATGCAAAACTTAAGGCTAGAAGTATCTCATATAAAACACATGTTCGCAATACGAACTTTTGCAATCGACGGAGCGTGAAATGGTCAGGTTCCTGCCGCTGAAAGAGGCGGTTGCCGAAAATCTGCATGACGGCGACACCGTTGCTTTCGAGGGTTTCACCCATCTGATCCCGACCGCCGCCGCGCATGAGGCGATCCGCCAGGGCTTTCGCGAGTTGACGCTGATCCGCATGACGCCAGACCTGATCTACGACCAGATGATCGGCATGGGCATGGCGAGGAAGATCGTCTTTTCCTATGTCGGCAATCCGGGCGTCGGCCTGCTCAGGCGTGCCCGCGACGCCATCGAGAACGGCTTTCCCCACGCCATCGAGGTCGAGGAGCACAGCCACGCCGGCATGGCGAATGCCTATGAGGCTGGCGCCGCCGGCCTGCCCTGCGCGGTGTTCCGCGGCTATCGCGGCGCCGGTCTCGCCGCGGTCAATCCGAACATCAAATCCGTCACCTGCCCGTTCACCGGCGAGGTGCTTGCCGCCGTTCCGGCGATAAGACCCGACGTCACCTTCATCCACGCGCAGAAGGCGGACCGGAAAGGCAACGTGCTGGTCGAGGGCATCATCGGCATCCAGAAGGAAGCGGTTCTCGCGGCAAAGCGTGCCGTGGTGACGGTCGAGGAAGTGGTTGCCGATTTCGACGACCTCCACCCCAATCTCACCGTGCTGCCGAGCTGGACGATCGCGGCGATTTCGGTCGTGCCTGGCGGCTCGCATCCCTCCTACACGCATGGCTATTACGAGCGCGACAACGCCGCCTATCTGGAATGGGACGAAATCGCCGCCGACCGCGACCGCTTCCAGGCCTGGATGCAGAAGAACGTCATCGAGAGCAGCGCCGACGACTTTGCCGGCCGCGTCGAGCATCTGAGGAAAGCCGCATGAGCGACGCGAAGAATATGGGCTTCACCCCGAACGAGATGATGACGATTGCCGCCAGCCGCGCGCTGAAAAGCGACGATGTCTGCTTCGTCGGCATCGGCGCGCCGTCGGCCGCCTGCAACGTCGCGCGGCTGACGCACGCGCCGGATATCACCTTGATCTATGAGAGCGGCACCATCGGCACCGCGCCCGACGTGCTGCCGCTGTCGATCGGCGATGGCGAATTGTGCGAGACGGCGGTCACCACCGTCGCCGTGCCGGAGATGTTCCGCTATTGGCTGCAGGGCGGCCGCATCTCGATCGGCTTCCTGGGCGCCGCCCAGCTCGACAAGTTCGGCAACATCAACACCACCGTCATCGGCGACTATGCGCATCCCAAGACCCGCCTGCCCGGCGGCGGCGGCGCGCCGGAGATCGCCACCTCGTCGAGACAGGTCTACATCACCATGGCGCAGTCGAAGCGCGGCATGGTCGAGAAGATCGACTTCTTCACCTCTTTCGGCCATGGC
>JAFKFE010000385.1 GCA_017308345.1 Alphaproteobacteria bacterium
TCGAGCGCCGTCGCCGGAACTGCCAATCTCCCCCTCGAGGTGGAGATGTCCGGCAGGACAGAGAGGGGGCCCTCGCGCGACCCCTCAACCAAGCTTCAATCCGAAACCGGTGTGTTCTCGTCGACGTCGACGCGGAAGTTGCCTTCGAGGATCTCGGCCTTCTTCTTCTCGACGAGATCCTTCACTTCGGCCGGCAGCGTCTTGTCGAACTTGTGGTAGGGCGCGAGATACGAGCCGCCCTTGGCCATGCGCGAGAAGTCGCCATAGTCCTGCGCGGTGAAGACGCCGGCCTTGACCAGCTTGATCGCCTGCTCGACCGTCGGATACATGTCCCAGACCGGGCCGGTGATGACCGTGTCCGGCCCGAGGCTCGACTGGTCGGACATGTTGGAGATGGCGTAGACCTTCTTGTCGACCGCCGCCTCGATGACGCCGAAGCGCTCGGCATAGATCACGTCGACGCCGGCGTCGATCTGCGCCACGGCCGCTTCCTTGGCCTTGGGCGGATCGAAGAAGGAGCCGATGAAGGCGACCTTCTTCTTGATGTTGGGATTGACCTCCTTGGCGCCGGCGAAGAAGGCGTTGACCAGCCGGTTCACTTCCGGGATGCCCATCGCGGCGACCGCGCCGACGGTGCCCGATTTCGACATCTTGCCGGCGATCATGCCGGAGAGGTAGGCGGGCTCGTGGATCCAGTTGTCGAAGACGCCGAAATTGGGTTCGGCCGGGCCGGCGCCCGAGCCGAACAGCCACGCCGTCTTCGGGAATTGTTTCGCCGTGCGGCGCGACTCGCGCTCGGCGGCGAAGGCGTCGCCCAGCACAAGCTGGTAGCCCCCTTGAGCATATTCGCGCATCACGCGGCTGAAGTCGGCGGTCTGGACCTTTTCCGACCATTTGTATTCGATGCCCAGTTCCTTCTCCGCCTTCTGCAAGGCGACATGGATCTGGTTGTCCCACGGTTCCTCGATCGGCGTGGCGAAGATCGCCGCCACCTTCAGCTTCTTGTCCTTGGCGAAAGCCGCGCCGGGCAGCACGGTGGCCGCGAGACCGAGCGCGCCGAGTTCCAGCACGCTGCGCCGCGACAGGCCCGTGCGTTGCGTTTTGCTACGTTCGTTTTCCATTGAAGTTCCCCTCTGCTCGACGGCCGTGTCGAGCCGGCCGTTCAAAAGATGTCAGACGCCCGAGACTATGGAACGGCGCCCAACTTTTGTCCATATGGTCAAATTTGATCCGGCGGTCCTGGGGTGCCGCCTCTTCCCACGCCCCCACATCGGCAAATCGCCTCACCGCCGTCGCCGGCTCGAAAATCGCCCGACCGCTCTGTTCGCGCCAATACTCCTAGCGCTGGCCCGCGGCCTCGGGCGCCAGGTCCTGCGGCAGCTCCGCCTCGGCGCCGCGGCCGCCGCGCCAGGAAGCGAAGGCGGCGATCAGATAGAGGATGGCCGAGAAGGTGAAGGCGAAGACCAGGCCGTGCTTGAACGGACCCGACATAAGTTCGGGGAAGAATTGATTGCCGGTCAAGGTCGCGGCATTGGCCGGCGGCAGGGCATGGAGCACGTCGGCCGGGATCAGCTCGCCCATCGGGTTATAGCCGAGGAAGGCGGCGAACAGGCTGGCGACCGGCGGCATGTTGGCGATCTGATGCGCGATCGCTTCCGGCACGTGCTGCGCCAGAAGGCCGGCCTCCATCGTCGCCGGCAGGCTGGCGGCAAGGCCGGCCAGCATCAGGCTGAAGAACAGCCCGATCGACAGCACCTGCCCGGCATTGGTGGTGGTGGCGCGCATGCCCGAGGCCTGGCCGCGTTCGCGCGCCGGCACCGAATTCATGATCTGCGTCGAGTTCGGCGCCACGAACAGGCCGGAGCCGAGGCCGTTGAGGAAGAGCAGGGCGGCAAAGGCGGTGTAGGAAAAATCGGCCGGCAGCAGCATCAGAGCAACGAAGCTGACGGCGCCGGCGACCATGCCGCCGACGGCGAAAGGCACGCCGCCGATGCGGTCGGAGAAATAGCCGGAGATCGGGCCGGCGATCAGAAAGCCGACGGTGAGCGGCAGCATGAAGATGGCGGACCAGAGCGGCGTCTGCTCGAAGGAATAGCCGTGCAGCGGCAGCCAGATGCCTTGCAGCCAGACGATCAGCATGAATTGCAGTCCGCCGCGAGCAATACCGGAGGCGAGGTTGGCGACATTGCCATAGGCAAAGCCCGGAATGCGGAACAGCGACAGGTCGAGCATCGGCCTGGCGACGCGGCTTTCGATCATGACGAAAGCGATCAGCGAGACGATGCCGATGGCGAACAGCGCCAACACTTTCGGGCTGGTCCAGGCCATCACCTGGTCGCCATAGGGCTGCAGGCCATAGGTGATGGCGGTGAGAATGAGCACGAGGCCGAGGCCGAAGCTGATATTGCCCAGCCAGTCGATCTTGTGGCTGGAGCGGTTCGGCGCGTCATGCAGCTTGAGATACGCCCAGATGGTGCCGACGAGCCCGAACGGCACGTTGATCCAGAACACCAGGCGCCAGTTGGTGTCGGCGAGCAGGCCGCCGATCAGAAGGCCGACGAACTGGCCGCCGATCGCCGCCACCACATTGATGCCGAGCGCGAAGCCGCGTTCGTTCTCCGGGAAAGCATCGGTAAGCAGAGCGGTGGAATTGGCCATGATCAGCGCGCCGCCGATGCCCTGGACGATGCGCACGCCGATCAGGTACATGGCGGCGAAGTCGCCCTGTCCGGGCAGCAGGCTGAGCGCGATCGAGGCGGCCGTGAAGACGGCGAAGCCCAGATTGTACATCCTGGCCCGGCCGAACTGGTCGCCAAGCCGCCCGAAGGCGACGACCAGCACGGCGGTGGCGATCATGTAGCCGATGATCGCCCAAAGCAGGTAATTGATGTTGCCGGGGTCGAGCGCCTTGAGGCCGATGCCGCGGAACACCGCCGGCAGGCTGATCAGCAGGATCGAGCCGTTGATGGCGGCGGCGAGCATGCCGAGCGTGGTGTTGCTCAGGACCATCCATTTGTGGCTCTGTGGGCGGTCCTGCCTGGTAGTGGTCATGGCGTTCGAGTCCCGCGCTGCTGGCGCGTCAATGGCCGGCAGCCTATATATGAGGATAGTCTCAGGTTTTGGAATATGAGGATGGCCTCGGAAAAATCAAGCTCAACCGCGTCGCTGCCGCGCGCCCCGCAGCAAAAAAGAGGCCGTGACCGTGTCGCCGCGCTGATGGCGGCCGCGTCGGAGCTGTTCGTCGAGAAGGGTTTCGACGCCACGACGATGACCGAGATCGCCGCCAGGGCGGGCGCGGCCATCGGCACGCTCTATCTGTTCTTCCCGACCAAGCAGGCGGTGGCGCAGGCGATCCTCGCCCAGAACGCCGAGGCGCTTTCGGCCGAGCTCGACGACCTTCGCGACCAGACGCAAGGGATGAGCCCGGCGGCGATCGCCGACCAGTTGTTCGCGCGGCTTGGAACCTTCATGGTCGGGCATCCTGTCTACTCGGCGCTGCTCGACCTGCCGGGCGACGATGGCTGGCGGCGCGCCACGCGAGTCCGCCGCCGCGCCCAGATCGCGACGCTGTTCGCCGCCGCCGATCCGCCGCTGACGCCCGGCCAGGCCGAAAGGCTGGCGGTGATCGTGCCGCAACTGATGCGCATCCCGCTGACGCTGATCGGCGAAAAGCGGCTGCGCGACGGCGTGCTGGAGGAATTGCGGCTGATGCTTGGCCGGCATCTGGAGTCGGGCGAAGGCTGACCGCGGCAGGAACGACCGTGGCCGGCATCGGTCTCCAGGTCAGTTGTCGACCCGGCCGAAGGGCGGCACGTCGCCGATCACCTCGCGCTTGTCCTTGCCGCAGGCGAAGGTCCTCGCTTTCTCGTCGGCGAGCTTGCGGGCCTGGTCGTTGGCCTGCGGGTTACCGGTGGCCAAGACCAGGCCGACGGTGCAGCCCTGGTGCTCTTCCGGCTGCGCGACCTTGGCGACGACCAGCACGTCGGTCGATTTCTTCTCGTCCTCAGGGTCGCTGACCGAGCGGCGATGAATGGCGGCGAAGGGGATGGCGACATCGCCATTGGTTTCGATGCGCCATTCCACTTTCGGGCCGGAGCCGTTGAAAGCGCTGAAACTCTCCCAGACGGCGGTCATATCGTCGGAGGGAAAGCCGTAATAGACGGATTCGCGCTCGTCGTCGTAGCCGATCAGCACCGGGTAGCCGCGATAGCCGGAGCAGACCAGGCTCGCCCAGTCGCCGTCGCCTTCCGCCGACTGGGCGTAGGTCACGCAGTCCTTCTTCCAGTCGAGATCGGTATAGGCACTGGAGATTTCGCCGGCCTGGGCCGCCTGGCAGAAGCCGGCGAGGGCAAGCGGGAGCAGAAGGGCACGCATGGCTGACAACTCCGTTTCGAGTTGCCGAGAGCGTATCGCCAATCGCTATTTCTTCAAGCTGGCTTCGATGAGCAGGTCGGCGTTGCGCGCGACCGCCGCCGCCGGTCCGCCCAAACCGAAGAGCTGCCCGCTGATATAGGCGCCCTCGATCAGAAGCAGCAGCCCATCGCCCAGCGTGTCGGAATCGGCGGCGCCCATCGCGGCCGCCATGGCGCGCAGGCGCCGGCGCAATTCCTGCTTGTTCTTCTCGCTGACGAGGCGGGCAGGGTGGCCGCGCTCGGGATATTCCACCGCCGCGTTGGTCATGCCGCAACCCCGATAATCCGGCTTCTGCGTGCGTTTGCCGACACGGGTCAGGAACGCGATGATCTGCGCGCGCGGATGGCCGGGATGCGCGTCGACGGCCTCGTCGAAGCGTTCCCAGAATTCCAGGTCGTATTTGCGCAAATAGGAGGCGGCCAGTTCATCCTTGGACGGGAAGCTGCGGTAGAGGCTCGGCTTGGTCACGCCCGCGCGCTTAACGATCTCGTCGACGCCGATCGCCCTGATGCCCTCGCGATAGAAAAGGTCGCGCGCCACGTCGAGAATCTTGTCCGCCGCCCTCGGGGCTGGAGTCTCGCTCAACGACGCATCAATTTTATTGTCCGATGGCATGCAAACAACTCGCTTGACAATGTTACTGACCGGTACGTATGTAGAGTTTCATCCCGTTGCAACGTACCGGTCAGTAACATGATAGCCCAGTCCCGCCCGTTTGGCCAGCGCTACGCTTTCGTCGTCGTTGCCGTCATTTTCTTCTGCCTGCTGATCGCCGCCGGTCTTCGCTCGGCGCCCTCGGTGATGATGGTCCCGCTGGAGGAGAGCTTCGGCTGGCGCCGCGACGTGACTTCCTGGGCCGCCAGCGTCGGCATCCTGCTCTACGGTCTGACCGGGCCGTTCGCGGCGGCGCTGATGGAGCGTATCGGGCTGCGCCGCACGCTGCTCGGGTCGCTGCTGGTGATGTCGGGATCGACGGCGCTCAGCCTGTTCATGACCGAGTCCTGGCATCTTTTCCTCACCTGGGGTGTGTTTTCCGGCATCGGCTCGGGCGCGGTGGCGAGCGTGCTCGGCTCCACCATCGTCAACCGCTGGTTCAAGACCAATCGCGGGCTGATGATGGGGTTGATGTCGGCCTCCAGCGCCACCGGCATGCTGGTGTTCCTGCCGGTGATCGCCTCGCTGGCGCAAAGCGGCGGCTGGAAGCCGGTGGCGATTACCGTGGCGCTTGCCACTGCCGCGCTGATCCCGTTCGTCTTCCTGCTGGTGCCCGAGCGTCCCGCCTCGATCGGCCAGGTGCGCTACGGCGCCGATGCCGACGACGTTCCGCCGGTGTCGCCCGCGTCGCAGGGCAATTTCCTGGCGCATACGCTGAACACGCTGCGCCGCGCCGCCGGCACAAGGGTGTTCTGGTATCTGTTCGCCACCTTCTTCGTCTGCGGCTTCACCACCAACGGCCTCGTCGGCACGCATCTCATCGCCTTCTGCGGCGACATGGGTATCGGCGAGGTTCAGGCGGCCGGGCTGTTGTCGATGATGGGCATTTTCGACCTGATCGGCACGACGCTGTCCGGCTGGCTCACCGACCGTTTCGATCCGCGCAAGCTGCTCGGCGTCTATTACGCGGTGCGCGGCCTGTCGCTGATCTACCTGCCCTATTCCGGCTTCTCGGCGACCAGCCTGATCATCTTCGCCGTGCTCTACGGGCTCGAC
>JAFKFE010000386.1 GCA_017308345.1 Alphaproteobacteria bacterium
CTGCTCGGCAATCCGGCGATCATCGAGGCGCGGGCTGCCTGGGCCTCGGTGCCGCTGATCGCGATTTCCGACGAGCTCACTTCAGAGCAGACGCGCGTGCTGGTGCGCATGAACGCTTCCGACTGGCTGCACAAGCCGCTCGACGCCAAGGAGCTGCTCAATGCCGTCACCTTCCACGACACCGGCAGCCAGGGCACCAAGAGCCGCATCATCACCTTCATCGCGGCCAGCGGCGGCGCCGGCGCCACGACACTGGCGATCTCGGCGGCGGAGCACCTCGCCTCGAAATCGGCCGAGCGGGCGGCCTCGACCTGCCTCGTCGACCTCGACTTCCAGAGCGCCAATTGCGGCGCCTACCTCAACCAGTTCAACCAGTTCGACCTCTCCGGCATCATCGGCCAGCCGGACCGGCTCGATGTCGAGCTCATGGACGTCATCAAGCTGTCGCGACCGTCCGGCCTCACGCTCTACTCCTTCGAGCGGCCGCAGCTGCCGTTCGAGCCGCACGGTTCCGATTTCGTGTTCCGGCTGCTCGACCTCGTCGCCTACCGCTTCGACGACATCGTCATCGACCTGCCCAACATCGAGACGCCGTGGCACGATTCGGTGCTGCGCACGAGCGACGAGATCTTCATCGTCTTCGAGCTCAACGTCGCCTCGCTCAGGCAAGGCAAGCGGCTCTACAAGAAGATCCGCGAATTGCGCGGCAACAAGGTCGACATCACGCTGGTCGCCAACAAGCACAAGCGCAAATGGTTCGGCAACCACTTCTCGCGCAGCGAATTGGAGAAGATCTTCAAGGCGCCGCACATCAAGTCACTGGCGCTGGACAACACGCTTCTCGCCGACGCGCTGAACCGCGCCATCCTTCCTTCCGAGGTGGACGGGCGCGCGCGCTTCAACAAGGACCTCAAGCGCATGTTCAAGGAACGGTTGGACAATGCCCAGCGCTAGAGCCATCGCGGGCAAAGCGCGCGACCGCAGCGTCGGCTTGGCCGGCGCCATGCTGATCGGCTTCGCGCTGTCGTTGGGCTGCGATGCGGCGACGGCCGGATCGAGCCTGCCGCCACTGCCCGCCATGGGCCCCAGCCTGCGCAAGGCGGTCGCCTTCCAGACCGGCGAGCAGCCGGGCACGATCGTCATCCGCAAAAGCGAGAAGGCGCTCTACCTGGTGACCGGCAAGGGCCAGGCGCTGCGCTACCAGATCAGCGTCGGCCGCGACGGCTTCGGCTGGACCGGAACGGTCAAGGTTGCCTCCAAGACCGAATGGCCGGAATGGCGCCCACCCAAGGAAATGCGCGCGCGCCAGCCTGAACTGCCGGCGATGGTGCCGGCCGGTCCCTACAATCCGCTCGGCGCCAGGGCGCTTTATCTTTCGCGCGACGGGCGCGACACGCTCTATCGCATCCATGGCACCAACGATCCCAAGGGCGTCGGTTTCGACGGCACGTCCGGATGCTTCCGGCTGACGAACACCGATGTGATCGATCTCTTCAAGCGCGTCGCGGTGGGCGCAAAGGTGGTGGTTGAATGACGATGATCAGCGAGCCGGACGTTCCGGCAATCGAACTCGGTCACCGGGAAGCGGTTCCGGGAAAGCCCAGCCGGGCCAAAGCGATCGGCGTCGTTGCCGTCGGCGCGGTGCTCGTCACCTTCGTCAACGTGACGGCCGCCGTCTATCTCTATCGCGGTGTCAATGACCTCAAGACCATGGAGGCGCGGCTGGAGCAACTCGGCCAGTTCGAGCAGCGGATCGGCGCCCGCATCGACACCGTCAACAACGGGTTCCAAAGCCGGTTCGAGACGCTTGACCGCCAGCTGCAGGCGAATTTCGGCCAGATCAACGGCAATTTCGCCAGGCTGGAGCAAGGCCAGCCCGTCGCCGCCGGCGAGCCGGCGCCCGGCGCGTCCGAGCCGGCCATGCTCGACAACACCACGGTGGCGGACGCGTCAGCGGCCAACGAAGACGGCGGCGCTCCCGCCGACGCGCAGCCCTCGTTCAGGCGCAAGGTCGCGCCTCCCGGCCCGAATCCGTCCTACCAGCGCATCCAGCAGCCCGACGGCAAGGTCTATTACAAGAAGATCAACTGAGCGCGTTGGCCGGCTGGCCGCCAGAGCCTGCCGGTCACAGGTCGCGCCGCAGTGCCAGGACGCGGACCGCGCGGGCTTCGGCGCGCGCCCGGGCTTCGCGCAGGAAAGCGACGTGGCAGTAGGCGCAGGCCGCGAGGCCCAGGCACAGCACCAGGCTGTTCTTCAAGCTGAAGTCGAGCATAAGCGAAAAGTGCAGGCCGTTCGGTATGGTGAAAGCGGCAATGGTGCTTGCCGTTTCCGCATGGCTGCTCAGCGCCATCATCTTGCCGGCAAAGATCAGGGCGGCGTGATTGGCCAGAAAGAAGCCGGCTGACCTCCTTGCCTGGCAAATCATCCAGCAGGCGCCCGCCGCGAAAACAAGGATAGCGGCGTCGACGGCCATCGACCCACCGAGATAGAGGTGCGCCTGCTGCCAGAACATGGTCGAGAACGGGCGCAGCTCGAGCCAGATGTGCCACATGGCGGGGCTCGCCGGATAAAAGCCGAGAAGCAGCGCCGCCATTCGCTCCGCCGCCAGCAAAAGCAGCATCAGGGCCGGGAAGGCAAAGAGCAGTATCGGCTTGCGCATCATAGTCATCCCCTCGACATCGATGTCCGATTCTAGGGCGCATTGGTTGCATGAGACTTAACGCAACACCTTGCTTTTCAAGGGATGTCGCTCATGTCTAATGTATGATCCGGTTCAGCGGTCCGGGGGCGGCGCCGTGTCGACAGGAGCTAACGGGTTGGTTTCGAGCAGCATCACCGACGGTGAGCACGCCCCCCGCGGGGCGCCTCGCGTGAGCCGGGCGAAACCACCCGGCCACCCGTTGCTGGCGCCGGTGCTGGGCGGTCTCGGGCTGCTCGCCGGCATGCTGCTGATCGCCGAGAGCGGGCGCTGGCTGCCGCCCGACCCGCCGCCGACCGCACCGGCCCAGCGCGCCGATACCCCGAGGCAGACCTTTCCCGCTCCCGCCCGCGACATGCGGCAAGGCCAGGCGGCGCGCAAGATCGCCGAGGATCAGATCGCGCCGCCGCCGCTCGACCCGTCCGGGATCGAGCGCATCGAGCCGCGCCCTCCGCTCGGCGAACTCGGGCTCGCGCCGCGCCCGAAGACGCCGATGCCGCGCGACTGGCGCGGGACGCTGCTTTTCGGTCCGGTCGCGACGTCGGCGGCGGTCTTCGAAGCCATGGGGCGCACGGTGGCCATCAGCGGGACGGTGGACATAGATCCCAACCGGACCTGCACGTTCGACCACACCGCCTGGCCCTGCGGCCAGCGGGCGCGGGCCGCCTTCAACGCCTGGCTGCGCGGCCGGGCGCTCAAATGCCTGCTGCCGCCGGACGCCGACCGCTTCGCCATCGCCGCGCCCTGCGCGCTCGGCAAGCAGGATGTCGGCGCCTGGCTGGTTTCCAACGGCTGGGCGATGGCCGCTCCGACCGGCATCTACGGCAAGGCCGAAGCTGTGGCGAGAGATGCCAGGATGGGTATTTTCGGCCCACCGCAATAGCGCAGTCGCGGGAAAGCCCGTGGTCGATTCCACCCCGGAATTGCGTGAAAGCAGAATGGTCAGCGCGGCTCGGCGATTCTAAAAACCGTAAACCGCGCCAACGGCCGGGCAGGTCAAACGTGGAAGCCGCTGGCGCGTGCCGGATCCCGCGCGTCGCATGGAGAAGATGCCGACTTTGCATCAAATTGTACGCTTGCCTGACACCGAAATCGTAACGGACCTCCTGTAAGCCGATGCGTCGAATAGGAGATTGGCCCGTGACCACGAGAACGCCGACCGCGCCGTTTCGGACATGGAAGCAGGTTTTCTGGCTGGCGGTGCTTGGCACCGCCGGCTGCGTCGGCCTTTCGCTCGGGTTGAACTACCTGCTGATGTTCAGCGACAGCCTGACGCCGTTCGCCCGCGGGGCCGTTACGGCAATCGCCGTGCCGATCGCCATCGGCCTGCCGCTGTTCGCGCTGCTCGGCTGGCAACAGATCGAGATCCGCCGCTACCGGCAGGAACTCACCAAATCCGGCACCTATGACCAGCTGACCGGCTGCCTGAACGGCAAAGTGTTCACGTCGATGGTCGACAGGAGGGCAGCCAGACCGGCCGGTCCGCGCTCCGGCGCCTTTCTGGTCGTCCATCCGGAGCATCTGGCGTCGATCAACCTGCGTTTCGGTCTCGAATGGGGCGACGAGGCCCTGCGGCTGATCGCATCGGCCATCCGATCGTCGGTGCGCAAGGACGATCTGATCGGCCGGCTCGGAACCTCGATGTTCGGCGTCTTCCTTCCGGGCGCGAGCGAACAGGACGCCAAGGACATCGGCGAGCGCGT
Source organism: Alphaproteobacteria bacterium (assembly GCA_017308345.1). Classification (GTDB taxonomy): domain Bacteria; phylum Pseudomonadota; class Alphaproteobacteria; order Rhizobiales; family Rhizobiaceae; genus Mesorhizobium. The sequence goes on from JAFKFE010000386.1 coordinate 4,402, forward strand.
TCGCGGCGCCGTCGGCGAAATCTATTTCGCGCCGAAAGGCGACAAGGACATGCTTGCGATCAGCGTCGGCGGCGTCGTCTTCGAACATGAGCTGGATTTCGAGGACATGTTCCGCTTCGCGGAGGAAGGCATGGCCGAGGCCCCGGACGAAGCCGGCCTGCGGCTGTCGCATGTCGCCAACTGAGCCGGCGCGATCGCCGTACAGGCCCAATTCGACGTTTCAGGAAGCTGGTGCCGCGAGAGAGGGTTGAGCTCTATTCAAGTTCAATAAAATCAATGAAGCGCGGCATCGAAAAAATCAGCCGTGCCGTGACCCACGCTACTGAGCATGCGCAGGGAGAGTTGGGCGACGTAGGACGAGCCATCCCAAGCCGAACACCAACACGACGTTGAGCAAGGCCAGACCAGAAAGCGCAGCCAGCACGCCCTGGGCACCTGCTTGCTCCAGCAGCAATGCCCCAATTGACGGAGCCGCCGCCTGCGCTATGAGGCTGGGCATGGCAAGGCGACCCATAAGCTTCGCGTAACCTGACGGACCGAACAGAGCGAGGGGAAGCGTTCCACGCGCAATCGATTCCAGGCCGATGCCAGCGCCGTAGAAAGCGAGCGCGACCGGGATGATCGGCAGCCCTGCCCAGAGAGCCGATACGCCGATCGCGACGAATGTCGCGGAGGCGAATTTGGTCCAGATCGGATGGTGGTAGCGGGCAACAATCATTTCGATTGCCCGGGCGCCCACCTGGGACGGACCAACCAAAGCGCCAAGCCCAACGGCGGCTGCAAGCGCCATGCCGTTGCTCTGCAGGATCGTGAGCAGATGGACCGACAATGTTGAAGAGATCACCGCCGCGAGCGTAAGCGTCGCCGCCAGGACAACCACGGTTCCGAGCCTGGCGTTGCTCTCCCGGGCGGCCGCCGCGGGATCTTCGTGCGCGGGTTTGGCCGCCAACTGTTCTGCGTCTCGAGGCAAGACAAGCAGATACAGCGGAAGCGCGATCAGGAGTTGGACGGCGGCGTAGGACAGGCAAGCGCCTCGCCAGCCGACCTCAGTCATCAGGAACGCCGAGATCGGCCAACAGACAGTGCTGGCGAAGCCTCCGAAGAGTGTAAGCGTGGTGATGGCGGAACGTGCGCCATAGCCGTAAAGCCGACCGAGAGTTGCGAAAGCCGCATCATACAGGCCCGCTCCCATCCCCAACCCGATGACCAGCCAGGCGACAATGTAAGCAGCGAGATTCGGCGCCCCCGCGAGTCCGATCTGGCCGACGCCGATTGCCACGGCGCTGAACGCCAAGACCCGGCGACCGCCGCGACGTTCGATCGATGAGCCCACGCGCGGTGAGATCAGGCCGGCGACCAGCAGCCCCAGTGAAAGGCCGCCTACGACCCAACCCAACGGCCAGCCGGTGTCGGCTGCCACTCGGGGTGCGATCACCGCCGGGAGATAGTAGGACGACCCCCAGGCCATGATCTGGGTCAACCCAAGCACGGTCATTATGGCGCCGCGTTTGGGGGTGCCAGCGGTAGGCGACGGCAAGTTCATGCGGCGACGCCGCAGCCGCAACCGCCCTTGCCGACGGCTTTCGCTTCAGCATCGGCAACGCAGCAAGCATCCACCTCTTCCGGAGCAGGGCCGCCACAACAGCCTTTCGAGGCTGCGGCGATCGAAGAGATCGATCGCGTGGTCGTGCAGACGCCGGTCTCGGGCAGCGTCAGATGCA
>JAFKFE010000387.1 GCA_017308345.1 Alphaproteobacteria bacterium
GATGCCCCTCGAGGAAGATGATGCGCGCGATCAGCCTGTCGGCGTGGTGCATTTCCTCGATCGATTCCGCCCTCTCCTTCTTCGCGAGCTTGGTGTAGCCCCAATCCTCGAGCAGACGATAATGCACCCAATACTGGTTGACGGCTCCAAGCTCCAGAAACAGGGCTTCGTTAAGCCGCTCGATGATCTGCGGTTCGCCTTTCATGGGTTCTGCTCCCGTATTGGCCGCGCAAGCCTCGCACGCGATCCAGATGTGAAACGACGTCCACGCCGCCCACCTCTGAGCGGGCATGGTAGTTCTCGGTGACCCGAATGATCGTTTCCACCACATTTGGGAAACAGCCGCAACAGCGACCGCGCTTGCGCATCGCGTGATAGACCTTCGCGGGCACGATCAGCTGCCAGGGATCCTCATCCAGCAGACCGACGATGGTCTGCTCGATCTCCTTCTCGGTGATGATGTTGCAATGGCAGATCAGCATTTGTTCGCTCTGGCTGACGGCGCCCGTCCGGCGCCGCTTGGCTGGTTTTCCGGCCGGGCATGATCTTTCGGATCATGCCCGTTTCCCAGTTCGGCATGATCTTGCGATCATGCCCCGGGGCATTACTTGAACACCTTGTCGGGCGCGTCGAGGCTGTCGGAGCCCTCGAAGGCGATCGCGTTCAGTTTCAGGGAACCGACGGCGCGTTCGATCGACTTGGTCTGGTCGAGCAGGGCATCGATCGCCGCCTGCACGGTGGCGTTGCCCTCGGTGTTGCCTTCGGCGATCTGCTGGTCGTAGGCCTCGCCGGCAAGCGCGCGCGCCTTGATGGCCTCCATCTTGGCGACGGTGGTGTCGAGCTTGCCCGACAGCTCCTTGTCGATCGCCGGATCGGCGGCCTTCACCATGTCGGACACCGACGGACCCGAAACCACGGAGCCGTCGAGCCGGGTGTAGCTGGCATGATAGGCGGCGCGGATGCCGACCGCATCGTAAAGATGCGAGTTGTAGGTGTTGTCGGAGAAGCAGTCGTGCTCCTCTTCCGGGTCGTGCAGCAAAAGGCCGAGCTTCATCCGCTCTCCGGCCAGCTCGCCATAGGAGAGCGAGCCCATGCCGGTGAAGATGGTGGAGATGCCGGCATTGGCATCGCCGTCGATCAGGTTCTTGCGGGCCGCGCCGTCTTCCTTCCAGTTGTCGACCATCTCCCGCAGGTCGGACACCAGAAGGTCGCTGGCCGACTTCAGATATTCGGCGCGACGGTCGCAATTGCCGTTGCTGCAATTCTTGAGGTCGTAGTCGGTATAGGGCCGCTCGCCGGCGCCCGGGCCGGTGCCGTGCAGGTCCTGGCCCCAGAGCAGGAATTCGATGGCGTGGTAGCCGGTCGCGACATTGGCCTCGACGCCGCCGGCCTCCTGCAGCGTGCCGGACAGGAATTCCGGCGTCAGCTTCGAGGCGTCGACCTTCTTGCCGTTGATCTCGATCTCCTTGTTGGCGATGACGTTGGCAGTGTAGAGCGCGTTTTCGTCCGACTCGGTGCCGTAGCTCTTGGCGACATAGTCGATCAGGCCTTCATCCAGCGGCCAGGAATTCACGCGGCCTTCCCAGTCGTCGACGATCTTGTTGCCGAAGCGGTAGACCTCGGTCTGCTGGTACGGGACGCGCGCTGCCTTCCAGGCTTCGCGCGCAGCGTTCAACGTGTCGGCGGAGGGACTGGCGATGAGCGCGTCGACCGCCTTGTCCAGCGCCTGCGCGGTGGTCAGCGAATCCTCGTATTTGGCCAGCGCGATGTCAGCATAGGTCTTGATCACCGCTTTGGCGTCGGTCTCGGCTTTCGCCGGCAACACGAACACCGCCGCCGTCAGCGCAGCCGTGGCGCAGATCGCAGCCAGCCTGCTGCCATTACGTGCCGTCATCATCTTTCTCCAGTTCCATGGAATTTCAGCAAAAGGCGCATGTGTCCACCCGCGCCGAGGCATGAGCATGCCGGGAAAATTGGTGGCCGCGCCGATGCGCGGTTCGCGATAAAAAGACACCCACTTGCCTCCAATCGAAAGGGTTCAAGGCCCAGACATCAAAGGGATTGCGCGTTGCGCGCAGCTCTCCATAAAGCGGCGGCGAGGCCGGAAGTCAACTGGCGAGGCAGAAAAAATTCAATTGAAACAATACTTTAGAACTATTCTAAACTAGAAATATCAACTTTAGGGGCCGACGCCGGCCGGGAAATCGCCGATGGCTCGATTGACAGGCAGCCATTACCGGTGCGACCCGAACGTCGGCTCTTGCGGCGTCGGCGGACAATCGCCACTTGGCGCAAGAGCCTAGATTTCAAGACAAAAGGGTTTGCGATGACGAACGGGGTTGTGATTGTCGGTGCGGGCCATGCCGGCGTGCAGGCCGCGGCCAGCCTGCGCGAGGAGGGCTATGAAGGGCCTGTCATCCTGGTCGGCGACGAGAAGGAACTGCCCTATCACAAGCCGCCGCTGTCCAAGACCTTCATCAAGGACGCCGAGGCCAAGCCGCAGCCCTTGCGCGGCGAGGCCTTCTACACCGGCAACACTATCGACTATCAGCCGGGCCTGCGCATCGACGCCATCGATGCCCGCGCGGGCCAGTTGAATGTCGCGGGCGGCGGAAAGCTCGCCTTCGACCGGCTGATCCTCGCGACCGGCTCGCGGCCGCGCCTGCTCAAGCTCGACGGCGCCGGCCTCGCCGGCGTGGTCTCGCTGCGCTCGCTGGCCGACGCGCGGCCGAGCCGCGAGCTCAGCGCGCAAACCGAGGACGTGGTCATTCTCGGAGGCGGCTTCATCGGCCTCGAGATCGCGGCGACGCTCAAGGCCGCGGGCCGCAACGTCACCGTCGTCGAGGCCGTCGACCGGCTGCTCGGCCGCGCCGTGGCGCCGGCCATCGCCGCGCATGTGCGCCAGCGGCTGGAGGCGATCGGCGTGCGCATCCTGACCGGCACCACGGTCGCCCGCCTGGAAGGCGAAAGCGGCCGTGTCTCGGCCGCGATCACATCAGGCGGCGAGCGCCTGCCGGCGCAGATGGTGATCATCGGCATCGGCGTGGTGCCCAATGTCGAGTTGGCGGAGGCCGCCGGCATCGCGATCGCCAACGGCATCCGCGTCGACCAGCATATGCGGAGCTCGATCCCCGAAATCCTCGCCGTCGGCGACGCCGCTTCCTACCGGCATTGGTTCACCGGCGGCGACGTGCGGCTGGAATCGGTGCAGAACGCCACCGACCAGGCGCGGCTTGCCGCACGCACAATTCTCGGCCACGCCGACCCGTTCTCGGCTGTGCCGTGGTTCTGGTCGGACATCGGCGACATGAAGCTGCAGATGGTGGGGCTGACGCAGGGCGGCGACAGCCATGTCGTGCTGGGCGAGCCGGCCGAGAACAAGTTTTCGATCTACCACTATGCCGGGGATCGCCTGCTCGGCATCGAATCCGTCAACCGTCCCGCCGACCATATGCTTGGCCGCAAGATGCTGGGCGCCGGCTTCTCGCCGGCGCCGCAGACCGTCTCGGCCGGGCCGGAAGCGCTGAAGGCGGCGCTTGCCGCTTTTCAGGACAGAGAACCGGCCAAGGCTGGCGCGTAGCGATTGCCAATTTTTGCCATAGGCCATAAAATAGTTGAAATGAGCACGATGAACATCTCACTGCCCGACAGCTTGAAGCACTTCGTCGACCAGCAGGTGACGGATCGCGGCTATGGCACGAGCAGCGAGTATGTGCGTGAATTGATCCGCCACGATCAGGACCGTCAACTTCTTCGCCGTCTGCTGCTTGAGGGCGCGTCATCGGCGCCGGGCGCCCCCGTTGACGACGACTATTTCGCAGCGCTGAGGAAACGGGCGCAGGGCCAATAAGTTAGTGGCCACCAAGCCAATTGTTCCTCGAAGCCTCGCTCTGCGCGATATCGAGGACGCTGTTGATTATTATGCGCATGAAGCTGGTTCGCACGTGGCGCTGGGCTACGTCGACGACCTCCAAAGCGCCTACCAGTTGATAGCCCGCCATCCGGGGGCGGGCTCCCTGAGGTTTGGCTACGAAATTGGATTGCCCGGTCTGCGTAGCGTGCAATTCAAGCGCTACCCGTACCTGATTTTCTACTTCGAACAGGCCGACCATATAGATGTCTGGCGGGTTCTGCATGCCAAGACGGATATTCCGGTCTGGTTACAGAATCCAAGCTCCTGACGGCGGCACGCCCTGTCGCCTCTGCGTAGGCCGTCAGGAAGAATGCAGGCGGCCCTCAGGCCGCCCGCGCCTCGCGGATCGAGGTCTCCAATATGTCCAGCGCCTCGGTCATGACGCCATCCTGGATGGTGATCGGCGACAGGAAGCGGATGACGTTGCCGTAGACGCCGCAGGTGAGCAGGATGAGGCCCTTGTCGAGCGCCTTCAGCCGCACCGCATTGGCGAACTCCGCAGATGGCAGCCCCTTCTTCACGTCGTTGAACTCGACCGCGTTCATGAAGCCCGGACCGCGGATGTCGACGATCTCCGGCACGTCGTCGCGGATCGATTCCAGCCGCTGCTTCAGCCTGGCGCCCAGCGCATTGGCGCGGTCGCAGAGCTTTTCCTCGTCGATGACGTCGAGCACGGCATGCGCCGCGGCGACGCCGATCGGGCTGCCGCCATAGGTGCCGCCGAGGCCGCCGGGGCCGGGCGCGTCCATGATCTCGGCGCGGCCGGTGACCGCCGAGAGCGGGAAGCCGCCGGCGAGGCTCTTGGCCATTGTGGTGAGATCGGGCGCCACGTCGTGATGATCCATGGCGAACATCTTGCCGGTGCGGGCAAAGCCGGTCTGCACCTCGTCGGCGACGAGCAGGATGCCGTGCTGGTCGCAGATCTTGCGCAGCGCGGCCATGAAATCGCGCGGGGCTTCATAGAAGCCGCCCTCGCCCTGCACCGGCTCGACGATGATGGCGGCGACGCGGTTCGGATCGACATCGGCCTTGAACAGCTTGTCGAGCGCAGCCAGAGAATCCGCGACGGAAACGCCGTGCAGCGCGACCGGGAACGGGGCGTGGAAGACGTCGGCCGGCATCGCGCCGAAGCCGACCTTGTAAGGCACGACCTTGCCGGTCAGCGCCATGCCCATGAAAGTGCGGCCGTGGAAGCCGCCGGAAAAGGCGATGACCGCCTGGCGGCCGGTGGCGTTGCGGGCGACCTTGATGGCGTTCTCGACCGCTTCCGCGCCGGTGGTGACGAAGATGGTCTTCTTGTCGAACTTGCCGGGCAGCATGCCGTTCAGGCGCTCGGCCAGCCGCACATAGCTCTCATAGGGCACGACCTGGTGACAGGTGTGGGTGAAGCGGTCGAGCTGCGCCTTGACCGCCTCGATCACCTTCGGATGGCGGTGGCCGGTGTTGACCACGGCGATGCCGGAAGAGAAGTCGATATAGCGGCGGCCCTCGACATCCCAGATTTCCGAATTCTCGGCGCGATCGGCATAGATCTGCGTCGTCATGCCGACACCACGCGAGATCGAATGGTTCTTGCGTTCGGAAATAGCTGAATTCTTCATTTCGTCCCTCAGCGGGCGAAAGCCCGTTTCGTTTTGATCGAACCCTTCTGACCTTATTTCACGTTTTCCTCAAGTCGGCACCATGGCCAGTCGATTGGGCCTGCCTGAAAGCAATTCCAGGAAAAGTGTGACGCGGTTTTCCGTGAGGAATAGCGTCAGGCAGAAAGAGGCGATCTTAACCAGCCCGCCGATACGCGCCCTGGAAATGGTTTTCTTTTCCCGCCGATCGATTAATCTCGTTTGATCCGCGACGTGCAGCCGTCGGGACCGGATCCCACGGACTGAGGGAAACCATGAGCAGGACCGCGAGATCGTCCACCTTGCCATCATCGCCGCTCCGCCTTCTTTTTCGTTCGAGAACCTTGTTGTCGCTGGCCTGCGCCGGCGCGGCGCTTTCGGCGACCGGCTGCCAGAAGCAGCAGTCGGCGGAAAGGAAGCTGCCGGTGGTGGTGACCACGCAGACGGTCGCGCTCGCCGATTATGCGCCACGGACCTCGCTGACCGGCGTGATCGCCGCCCGCACGCTCAACAATCTCTCCTTCCGCGTCGGCGGCCGCGTCGCCGAGCGGCTGGTCGATGTCGGCCGGCATGTCGACCATGGCACGG
>JAFKFE010000388.1 GCA_017308345.1 Alphaproteobacteria bacterium
CCCTGCCGGTCTGGGTGCGCGGCGAGATCCGCACAGGCTACACCTGCAACGTGTTGCTGAGGATGACCGATGCGAGCCTGCGCGGCCGTCGCTTCAGCCTGGCGCGCGGCCAGACCGGCGGCGAGGACACCGAGTTCTTCGATGCCATGGTCAAGGCCGGTGGCCGCATCGCCTTTGCGCCGCAAGCCTTTGTCGACGAGGTCGTGCCGCGCGCCAGGGCGGCGTTCGACTGGCTGCGCCGCCGTCGCTTCCGCTTCGGCCAGACGCATGGTCACCTGATCGGCCGCGGCACCGGCGGCATGCGTCGCGCCGGCCAGGTCGGGCTGGCTTCGGCCAAGGCCGCCTATTGCTTCGGCATGGCGGTTCTGACCGCGATCAGTCCGGTGCGGCGGAACCGCAGCGTGCTGCGCGGCATTATGCATGTCGGTGTCGTCTCCGGTTTGGTCGGCGTCCGCGAAATCCGCCAGTACGGCCTCACTTCGCCAGAGCAAGGGAACAAGCGTGCAGCCTGACGTCAGCTTCGTCATCGCCGCCTACAACGCGCAGGCCACTCTCGACCGCGCCATCGCCGGCGTGATCGCGCAACGCGGCGTGACCGTCGAAATCATCGTCGTCGACGACCGGTCGCGCGACGGCACCCTGGACGTGGCGCGCGCCTATCCGGAAGACATCGTCAAGGTGGTGGCGCTGCCCGCGAACCGCGGCCCTGGTGGCGCCAGGAACGCCGGGCTCGATCTCGCGCGCGGCCGCTGGGTGGCGGTGCTGGATTCCGACGACGCCGTGCATCCGGGCCGTATGGCGGCGATGATCGCGCGGGCGGAAGCGGCCGGCGCCGAGATCGCCGTCGACAATGTCCAGGTCGTGCGCGAGGACGGCACGCCCGACGACACGATGTTCCCGGCCGGCTATCTCGAAGCTTTGCGCGAAATCTCTTTGGCCGACTACATCGCCGGCAATCTGGTCTTCGAATCGCGCTTCAATCTCGGCTATCTCAAGCCGATCTTCCTGCGGCGGTTCCTCGACGAGAACCGGCTGCGCTATGACGAGAAGCTGCGCATCGGCGAGGACTACATCCTCTTGGCCAGCGCGCTCGCCAGCGGTGGCCGCTGCGCGGTGGAGCCGACCGTCGGCTATGTCTACCACATCCGCTCCGGCTCGATCTCGCGCGTGCTCGAATTGCACCACGTCGAGGCGATGGCCAGGGCCGACGCCGCGTTCGCGGCGGCATATCCCATGGACAGCGGAGCCCAGGCGGCCTTCGCGAGGCGCGGCCGCAGCCTGCGCAAGGCGGCTTCGTTCCTGTCCCTGGTTCAGCACATCAAGGCGCGTGCGCCGCTCAAGGCGATAGGCACGGCGCTCAGGGATCCGGCCGCGGTCCGGCATATGTCGATGCCGATCGCGGTCCGGTTGAGAAGGGTTGCGGCGCAGTTTGCCGTGGGGACGGGGAGATGAAGCATGCGGGCGATTTGCATAGCCAGCGATAGGTAGAAGTCGTTTCTCTCAGAAGGAATATCAGATGCAGAAAGTCAGGAAGGCAGTCATCCCGGTGGCGGGACTCGGAACGCGGTTCCTGCCGGCGACCAAGTCGATGCCGAAGGAAATGCTGCCCGTCGTCGACAAGCCTGTCGTGCAATATGCCGTCGACGAGGCGTTCGAGGCCGGCATCGAGCACATCGTCTTCGTCACCGGCCGCAACAAGGCGGTCATCGAGGACTATTTCGACCTGCATCCCGAACTGATCGGCACGCTGGAGCAGACCGGCAAGAAGGCGCAGCTCGAATCGCTGGAAAACCTGCTGCCCGTCGCCGGCGCCACCTCCTTCATCCGCCAGCAGTCGCCGCAGGGCCTCGGCCACGCCGTATGGTGCGCGCGCGACGTGATCGGCAACGAGCCCTTCGCGCTGCTGCTTCCCGACATGGTGTCCTTCGGGGCGCGCGGCTGCCTTGCCGAGACGGTCGATCTCTATCAGCGGACCGGCGGCAACGTCATCGCCGTCGAGCGCTGCGACCCGGCCGAAACCAGCAAATACGGCATTGTCGGCCGCGGCGACGAGGTCGGCTCCGGCTTCAAGGTCACGGGGATGGTCGAAAAGCCCGCGCCCGCCAACGCGCCTTCGAATTTCTATATCAACGGCCGCTATGTGCTGCAGCCGGAGATCTTCGCCCTGCTCGGCAACCAGCAGCGCGGCGCCGGCAACGAAATCCAGCTCACCGACGCCATGGTGCGCCTGGCTCAGAGCCAGCCCTTCTACGCCCAGCCTTTCGCTGGCCGCATGTTTGATTGCGGCTCCAAGGAAGGCTTCATCGAGGCCACCATTGCCTTTGCCCTGGCGCGCGACGACATGAAAGGCCCTGTCTTCGAGATGCTGCAGCAATTTGTCCGGTCGCATGAGCGCCGGGAAGTAGCCGCATAATGCCCATCTTTCGGGTGCATATGCGGTTTCGCGATGGCGCGACAGCCACACAAGCGCCCGGGCCTTCCGGCCCGGCGCATCCTGGCAACGACGTTGCGCGGTCTTTTCTGGTCATGACGCCGATCTACCAAGGCCGATAGCGCCTGCAACCTGGAATTGGACCGAAGATGAACTATGCCAACTTCCCTCTCGACAAGAGGATACCGTTGCCCAGCGCCGATCCGGAAAAGGGTGAAGACTTCATCGATGTCGAGCGTCTGCTTGGCATGGCCGCCCGGCAGGCCAAGGTGGTGGCGGTCTGCGCCGTCATCGGCCTGTTCCTGGGCGTGATCTATCTGCAGACCACGCCCAAGCAATACACGTCGATCGCCAGCGTCCTGATCGACGAGGGCCTGAACAAGGTGGTCGACGACATCTCGGCGGCGTCGCAAACCATGCAGACCGACGCCTCGCTCCTCAGCCAGATCGAGATCCTCTCCTCCGCGCGCCTGGCGTCGGTGGTGGTCGACAAGCTGAAGCTCGACCAGAACGACGCCTTCATGAACCCGCCGCAATCGGCCCTGGCCAAGGGCATCGGCTTCCTGCGCGGCGTGGTTGGCTATTTCCGCAGCAGCTCGGCGGATCAGATTCCCGGCATGGAGAATGTCGACGAAGCGACGCGCCAAGCCATGATGAGGACGGCGCGCCATGACTATGCGGTGCTGAAGCTGCAGAGCGAGGTGCTGGCGCAGCGCAACGGCCGCAGCTACGTGATATCCATCGGCTACCAGGCGCCCGATCCTGGTCTGGCCACGGCCATCACCAAGGCCTATGCCGACGCCTATCTGGCCGACCAGCTCAACGCCAGCTTCGACGCCACCGAGCGCGCAGCCGTGTGGTTGCAGGGCAGGATCTCAGAGCTTCGGCAGAGCTCGCAGGACGCCGCCCTTGCGGTCGAGAAGTTCAGGGCCGAACATGGATTGTCCGCCGACAGCGACGGCCAGCTGATGAGCGACAAGCAGCTTTCCGACCTCAACGCCCAGCTGATCGTGGCACAGGCCGATACGGCGCGTGCCAGCGCGCGTTACCAGCAGTACAAGGCGATCGTCGACAGCGGCTCCGAAAGCGCCTTCAATGACTCGGCGGTCGGCGCCGACCAGCCGAGCAGTTCGGTCATCATCGCGCTCAAGACCCGCTATCTGGCCGTCGCCAAGCGCCTGCAGGACGTCGAGACCAATTTCGGCAAGGATCACCCGCAGGCGGTAGCGCTTGCCAAGGAAAAGGCGGATGTCTCGGCGCAGATCTTCGGCCAGTTGAAGCAGCTCACCGAAAGCTATCGCAACGATTTCGAAGTGGCGCAGGCGCGCGAGACGGCGCTGCGCGACAAGATCTCCACCGCCGCCGGCAAGAGCTCGATCGACAACCAGTCACAGGTGAAGCTGAAGGAGCTCGACCAGCAGGCGCAGGCGCTGACCACGCTCTACCAGACCTTCCTCAGCCGCTATGAGGAGGCCTCGCAACAGCAGTCCTTCCCGGTCGGCAAGGTCCGCATCATTTCCGACGCGTCGACGCCGCTCGCGGCCTCCAGTCCGCGCACGATGCGCGTGCTGGCGCTGTCGCTGGTGCTCGGCTTGATGCTTGGCGCGGGCTTCGGGGGGCTCAACGAGTTCAACGAGCGCTTCTTCAGGACGGGCGAGGACGTCCGTGACCGCGTCGGCCTGAAATTCCTCGGCTATCTGCCGACGATCGGCGGCGGCAAGACCAAGGACGCCAAGGCCGACGACATGCCGGCCGACGGCAAGGTGGCCAGCCTCTCCGCGGCCGAGAGGCGGGCGCGCATGCGCGTCAGCATCGACGCCCCGGCGTCGATGTTCGCCGAGACGCTGCGCAACGCCAAGATCGCTTTCGACGTCGTGATGGAGGACCGTGGCAGCCGGGTGATCGGCGTCATTTCGGTGCTACCCGGCGAAGGCAAATCGACGGTGGCAGCGAACCTCGCCGGCCTGCTCGCCGCCAACGGCGCCAGGACCTTGCTGATCGACGGCGACCTGCGCAATCCGGGCCTGAGCCGCAGCCTCGGCATGGAGGCCGAGCAGGGCCTGATGGAGGCGGTGGTCAACGGCCAGACCTGGCAATCGGTCGGCAAGGTCGACCGCCAGACCAAGCTCGCGATCATTCCGGCCGTGCTGCGCGGCCAGTTCTCGCACACCAGCGAGCTTCTGGGCTCGGCCGGCATGCGGCGCTTCATCGAGAACGCCAAGGAGACGTTCGAATACATCATCGTCGACCTGCCGCCGCTCGGGCCCGTCGTCGACGCCAAGGCCTTCGCGCCGATGGTCGACGGTTTCGTGCTGGTGACCGAATGGGGCCGCACGCCGCGCAACATGGTGCGCTCGATGCTGGAATCGGAACCCTACATCGCCAACAAGGTCATCGGCGCCGTGCTCAACAAGGTCGATCTTAAGAAGCTCGCGAAATACGGCTCGCTCGGCGGTTCGGAAAGGTTCTTCGACCGCTACTCGAGCTACTATCTGGAGAAGTCGGAAGCGCGCGCCAAGCAGGCGGCCTGATCCGGATTTCCAAGAGGGAACGGAGACATCGGCCGACCCAGCCTGAAACGGCGGGTCGCCCTAATCTTGTGACGACAGCAGCCGGCCGTATCTGCCGACGATCCTGAGCGCGGTCAGCCGCCCCGTTTGAAAGGCGCCGGTATCGATGTCGAGCCGGCGCCCGTCAAGCGTCGGAACGTCGACGATCGTGTGCCCGTGCACCACCCAGCGGTCGAGGCGGTGCGCCGCCTCGAAGAACTCCTCGCGAATGTTGAGGAGGTCGTTCTCGTCCTGCGCCTCCAGCGCGATGCCGGGCCGGATGCCGGCATGCACGAAAACCCATTGGTCCGAGCAGACCATCGCCGGCAGCGTGCGCAGGAAGTCGACATGGCTGGCGGGAATGGCCTCGCGGATGCGAGCATCCGCCTGCTCGCTCGAGCCGTAGAGGCTTATCAGCCGGTCCGGATCGACGCCGTAGGAGAACAAGGTCTCGCGCCCGCCATAGCCGAGCCAGGTCTCGCGTGAGAGATAGCCATCCAGATAGAGGAGCAGCGCGACTTCATGGTTCCCCACCAGGCAGACGCGCAGAAAACCTTTCGGCGGCGGCGCCATCAGATGGTCGATCACGCGCCGCGACTGCGGCCCGCGGTCGATATAGTCGCCCAGCATGATGATGATCTTGCGGCCGCTGAACCGCTGCGCGTCGCGCTGGATCTTTGCTTCCAGCGCGCGCAGCTCGTCGAGGCAGCCATGCACATCGCCGATCGCGTAGACGACCGTGTCGCGCATATCCATGACGAGGCGCTCGCGTGGCGCGGGTCGAGGGCGTCTCGAACGTTGGAACAGGCTCACGGATTGAGGCTCGGATACTCGCACTGCTTTGCGCCTCGATACCATGCCGAATGCAAACAATTCCACACCGGCGCGTGATCGGCAGTCGCGTCCTCAGGCCGCCTTCAACCGGTAGCGGAACAGCGTGCGGTCGAGGAGCAGCCGGATGCGCGGCTCGGCCTCGGCCGCGACCAGCCAGCTCACCGCGATCATGGCGGCGCCGACAACGGGAATAGCGGCTAGATAGGGGACGCCGGCGCGCGCCAGCACGCCCAGCATCGCCGCGCCGACGACGTCATGGATGAGATAGAGCGGATAGGTCATCAGCCCGATCCGCCGCC
>JAFKFE010000389.1:0-2615 GCA_017308345.1 Alphaproteobacteria bacterium
CTGAGCGCCGACGCGGCGGCCGGCCGGCGTGCCGAGATAGGACTGGAAGACGGCCAGCACCGGTTCCAGCACCGACACACAAGGCAGGCCCATCGCCGCGCAACGCTCGTCGATCGAGCGCGCGAGCTTCTGGTCGACGACGGTGTAGAGAATGATGCCGGGCTCTTCCTCGATATCCTCGAAGACCTTGGCGACCTGCTTCTCGGTGCGGATCAGCGGATAGATATGCTCGATGGCGCGCGCGTCCTTGTATTGGGCGGACGCCGCGCGGCCGGCGGCCAGCAGCGTTTCGCCGGTGGCGTCGGAAATCAGGTGCAGATGGAAGAAGCTCTGAGGTTTGTTCACAGGGGGTGGGTCCAGGCTGTGGGCAATTGTGGACAAGGCTGGATGGGCGGGCCTCGGGTAAGGAAGCGACTGTATCAGATGGCCGCTTGTCCACAATTCGACCCGCTGTAGGCTTTGTCGCGGCGCTGGGGACAAAACCGGGGATCAACTTTTCTTGGCCGGTTTCATCCACAGAGCGGAATTTCGGACGGGACGGCCAAGCTTTTGACTCGAAAGCCTGAATCCGCCTCGTCCCCAGATCCATCCAAATTGCGAAAGAGAGCACGCGACAATATGCTGACTGGCCTTTTCGAGCCGCAGGCTGGACAGGTCGCAACCATCACAACCAACAGACTCTTAGAATCAGAAGACTCTTCTAAAATAGATATTTGATTTAAGAGAACCGGAGAGGGCAGCGCTGGATGGCTGGGAAACGGATCATGCTGGACGTCCTCAAGGGCGAGACGGCTTCACCGCCGCCGCTCTGGATGATGCGCCAGGCAGGCCGCTATCTTCCCGAATATCGTGAGACGAGGAAACGCGCGGGATCCTTCCTCGATCTCTGCTACGATCCGGACCTTGCCGTCGAGGTGACGCTGCAGCCGATCGAACGCTTCGGCTTCGATGCCTCGATCCTGTTCTCAGACATTCTCGTCGTGCCCAATGCGCTGGGCCGCGAGGTGCGTTTCGAGGAGGGCCGCGGGCCGATCCTGAAGCCGATCACGGCACCGGAGATCTCGGCGCTGAGCGGCGAGATGTTTCACGTGAATCTGGAACCGGTCTACGAGACGGTGCGCCGGTTGCGCGCGAAGCTGCCCGGCGAGACCACGCTGCTCGGCTTCTGCGGCGCGCCTTGGACGGTGGCGACCTATATGATTGCCGGGCATGGCACGCCGGACCAGGCGCCGGCGCGGCTTTTCGCCTATCGCGAGCCGGAGGCCTTCGCACGGCTTCTGAAGATTCTGGCCGATCATTCGGCGGCTTATCTCATTCGCCAGATCGAAGCGGGCGCGGATGCGGTGCAGATCTTCGATTCCTGGTCGGGCGTTCTGGACTACCCATCCTTCGAGGCCTTCTGTGTCGAGCCGGTGGCCGAGATCGTCCGGCAGGTGAAGGCGGTTCACCCGGATGTGCCGGTGATCGGCTTTCCAAAGGGCGCCGGTGAGCGCTATCGCGACTACAGGAGGAAGACCGGCATCGCCGGCCTCGGTCTCGACTGGACCGTGCCTTTGTCGATGGCCAGGGAGTTGCAGCGCGAAGGGGCGGTGCAGGGCAATCTCGATCCGCTGCGCCTGGTCGCCGGCGGCAAGGCGCTGGCCGATGGCGTCGGCTCCATCCTGGAGACTTTGGGCGGTGGGCCGCTGATCTTCAATCTTGGCCATGGAATCACGCCGGAAACGCCGGTGGCCCATGTAGAGGCGATGGTGAAAATGGTGAGGAGCTATCGATGAGCGCCACAAGCAACGGGAATAGCCGGGGCAACGAGAACAGCACCGGCCAGGCCATGAAACGCATGGTGATCGGAATCATCGTTCTCATCGTGCTTACCGCGCTGCTTTATTTTGCGGCGCCCGACAGCTTCTACCCGTGGGCGAAGGCGATCCATGTGATCGCGGTCATTTCCTGGATGGCCGGCATGCTCTATCTGCCACGGCTTTTCGTCTATCACGTCGATGCCGAAAAGGGCTCGGTGCAGTCGGAGACCTTCAAGGTGATGGAGCGCAGGCTGCTCAGGGCCATCATCAATCCGGCGATGATCGTGGCCTGGGTGTTCGGGCTATGGCTGGCCTGGAAAGGTTTTGGATTCCAGGGCGGCTGGCTGCACGCCAAGATCGCGCTCGTGCTCGTCCTGTCGGGTCTGCATGGCTATCTTGCCGCGGCGGTCAGGAAATTTGCCGAGGACAAGAATGAAAAACCGGCGAGGCACTGGCGGATCGTCAACGAGATCCCCACATTGCTGATGATCGCTGTCGTCATCCTGGTCATCGTGAAGCCGTTCTGAGGCTTCGCCCTCAAGCCAGGACCCCGCAAAAGGCGGCTTGCTCTTTCAGACGACCGACGATAAAAGACGGGTCTTCCTTCCCGTCATGCGCCGCCCCTTTTACTCGCTTTCGGCCGCGCCCGGCATTTGTCGTATTCAGCCGATTTTTCTCCCAAAAGCCTACCCAGAGTCTATCTAATGCAAGAAATGAAACTCGCAGAGTTCAAGAACAAGAAGCCGCCAGAGCTGATCGCCTACGCCGAATCGCTCGAGGTGGAGAACGCCAGCGTCATGCGCAAGCAGGAGCTGA
>JAFKFE010000389.1:2626-8731 GCA_017308345.1 Alphaproteobacteria bacterium
CGCGATCCTGAAGAAGCTCGCCGCGCAAGATATCGAGATCATCGGCGACGGCGTGGTCGAGGTGCTGCAGGACGGTTTCGGCTTCCTGCGCTCGGCCAATGCGAACTACCTGCCGGGTCCCGACGACATCTATATCTCGCCATCGCAGATAAGGCGTTTTTCGCTCAAGACCGGCGACACGGTCGAAGGACCGATCCGCAGCCCGAAAGAGGGCGAGCGCTATTTCGCGCTGCTCAAGGTCAACACCATCAACTTCGACGATCCGGAAAAGATCCGGCACAAGATCCACTTCGACAATCTGACGCCGCTCTATCCGACCTCGCGGCTGAAGATGGAGGTCGACAATCCCCCCACCAAGGACATCTCGCCGCGCGTGATCGACCTGGTGGCGCCGATCGGCAAGGGCCAGCGCGCGCTGATCAACGCCCAGCCGCGCACCGGCAAGACGGTGCTGTTGCAGAACATCGCGCATTCGATCACCGCCAACCATCCGGAATGCTACCTGATCGTTCTTCTGATCGACGAGCGTCCGGAGGAAGTGACCGACATGCAGCGCTCGGTTAAGGGCGAGGTGATCTCCTCGACCTTCGACGAGCCGGCGGCGCGCCATGTGCAGGTCGCCGAAATGGTGATCGAGAAGGCGAAGCGCCTGGTCGAGCATGGCCGCGATGTCGTGATCCTGCTCGATTCGATCACGCGTCTCGGCCGCGCCTACAACACCGTCGTGCCGTCGTCCGGCAAGGTGCTGACCGGCGGTGTCGACGCCAACGCGCTGCAGCGCCCGAAGCGCTTCTTTGGCGCTGCCCGCAACATCGAGGAAGGCGGTTCGCTCACCATCATCGCCACGGCGCTGATCGATACCGGCAGCCGCATGGACGAAGTCATCTTCGAAGAGTTCAAGGGCACCGGCAACTGCGAAATCCAGCTCGACCGCAAGGTGGCCGACAAGCGCATCTATCCGGCGATCGACATCCTCAAGTCCGGTACCCGCAAGGAAGACCTGCTGGTGCCGCGTTCGGACCTGCAGAAGATCTTCGTGCTTCGCCGCATCCTAGCGCCGATGGGCACGACCGACGCGATCGAGTTCCTCATCGACAAGCTCAAGCAGACCAAGACCAACGCGGACTTCTTCGATTCGATGAATACGTGATTGGGCGCGGGCTCCCCCTTCTCCCACGGGGGGAAGGGAAGGCGCTATCGCCGCAACAGCTTCTCCAGTTCCTCCGCATCCGTCACCACCGGCAGGCACAGCTGGCCAGTACAGAACCAGGCGCCCGGCCTGTCCGTCGGCGGCAGCTGGCCGCCCGGCAACAACGGTCGATTCGCCTCCGTACCGATCGGCACGACGATGTCGACCCGGCGCGGATCTGGATTCCGATTCGCAACCGGAACGAGGGTTGAGGACTCTGGCTTGTCTATAATGACGAGTTTCAATGGCTCGAGCGCCAGCGCGCAGGCGTTGATGATGCCGGCCTGGCCATAGGACTGCCGGGCTGCGCGGCCCATGGCATGCTCGGCGGTCGCCCAGGCCTTGTCCCAGAGATCGATATCGCCCGTCAGCGAAGACAACCGCACAAGGGCTTCGATGATCTGGCTTGTCGCCGAAGGGATTGCTTCATCGACATCGCCGCGGATGCGGATCGGAACATCACCGCTGTCCGACGCTGTCAGCCAATAGCTGGTCTTGTCGCCGTCCATGTGCCAGCGGTCGAGTTCGTCGACGAAATGGCTGGCGTGGTCCGAATAGGCGGGATCGCCGGTCGCCTCGAACAGCGCGATCGCCGCGTTGGTCATGGCGGCGTAGTCGCTGGACAGCGCGGGAAAGAGTTTCTTCGCGCCGAGTATGGAATGCGGCAGGCGGCCGTCCTGGCTGGCCTCGACGATATGGGTGAAGGCTTTTGCCGCTGCCTCGATCCAGTCGGGCCGTTGAAGGGAGTGACCCGCTTCCGCGAGCGCCGCGATCATCAGGCCGTTCCAGTCGGTGAGCGCCTTGCCGTCCCGGCCAGGCCTGACCCGCTGCTCGCGGGCGGCCAGCAGCTTCGCTTTGAGAGGCGCGAGCCGGGCGTGGTCAGCGATGCCCTCACGCTGCCGCGCTTCGCTCTGGCGAATGATAGGCTTGCCTTCCCAGCCATGCGGTGCGGCCAGCTCGAAATAGCGGAAGAAGGGCGGGGCATCGTCGCCGAGCGCGGCTTCGACCTCGCCGCGGCTCCAGGTGTAGAAAAGCCCCTCCTCGCCGTCGCTGTCGGCGTCGAGGCTGGCGGCGAAGGCGCCGCCTTCGACCCGCATCTCGCGCAGCAGCCAGGCGACGGTTTCTTCGATTCGTACCCGGAACAAGCCGTTGTCCGTAGCGGCATGGGCCCAATTGCACAGGCGGATGAGCTGGGCGTTGTCATAAAGCATCTTCTCGAAATGCGGCACCAGCCATTCGGCGTCGGTCGAGTAGCGGCTGAGGCCGCCGCCGACATGATCGTAGATGCCGCCGGCGAGCATCTTTTCCAGGCTGATGAGCACGGCGTCGCGATGTTCCGTCTTGCCGTCGCGCAGCCAGGACAGCCAAAGCGTGTGCATGAAGGGAGCGTTGGGGAACTTCGGGGCGCTCTTCAAGCCGCCGAGATCGCGGTCGATCATGCCGTCGATGCTGCCGGCGAGATCGGCCAGCGTGTCGCGGTCGAGCACCGCCTTGCCCTTCGCGCCGGCAAGCCGCTGCTCGACATGGGCGGTCAGCCCGTCGGCGCTTTCGGCGAGGCTCTCACGCTTTTCGCGCCACGCCTTGTCGACCGCCTCCAGCACCTGGATGAAACCAGGTCTTCCGTAACGCGCCTCGCGCGGAAAATAGGTGCCACCCCAGAAAGGCTTGCCGTCGGGCGTCAGGAACATGGTCAGCGGCCAACCGCCCTGCTCGCCCATGGCATGCAACGCCGCCATATAGATCTGATCGATGTCCGGGCGCTCCTCGCGATCGACCTTGATATTCACGTAGAGCCGGTTCATGACGGCCGCCACGGCGTCGTTCTCGAAGCTTTCATGCGCCATGACATGGCACCAGTGGCAGGCGGCGTAGCCGATGGAGAGAAGGATCGGCCGTCCCAGTTCCCTGGCTTCGGCAAGGGCCGCCGGCGACCAGCCCCGCCAATGGACGGGATTGTCGCTGTGCTGTTGCAGATAGGGGCTGGCCTCTTCGGCAAGCAGGTTTCGCGTGGGCAAGGTCACGTTTGGCGGCTCGGCGTTTCTTGGGTCTGATGTGACAAAGGCTGGAGCATGATGCCGAAAAGTGTGAAACGGTTCTCGGCCGACATCATGCCCTGCTTTTCAATCTAGGCGGTTCGACAGGTCCGGCAAATGGTTTCCCCAATGACTCCGACGGATTCGATCGCGGCGCTGTCGAGCGGCCGCCTGCCCGCGGGCATTGCCGTCATCCGCATTTCCGGTCCGAGGACCCGATTCGTTGTCGAAACGATCGCGGGGCCTGTTAAGGATCGGTTTACCAATTTGCGGACGCTCAAGGCCGCCGACGGCTCGACGATCGACCACGGGCTTGTCCTGTTCTTTCCGGGGCCTGGCAGCTTTACCGGCGAGGACGTCGCCGAATTCCAGGTCCATGGCGGCCCGGCCGTCGCGGCCAGAATGCTGGAGACGATTACCGGGTTCGACGGCGTCAGGCACGCGGAACCCGGAGAGTTCACCCGGCGGGCTTTTCTCAACGGCAAGCTCGACCTGGTCGAGACGGAGGCATTGGCCGATCTGGTGAATGCCGAGACGGAAGCGCAGCGGCGCTTCGCCCTGCGCAATGCGGAAGGCGCGCAGAGCCAGCTCTACGCGAGCTGGCGCCGCCGGCTGATCCATGCGCGGGCCATGATCGAGGCGGAGATCGATTTCGCGGATGAGGAGGATGTGCCGGGCTCCGTTTCGGATGCGGTCTGGTCCGACGTGGCGGCTATGACCGGCGAGATAGAGCGGCACGTCGATGGGTTCAAGGCTGCCGAGATTATCCGCGACGGCTTTGAGGTCGTGATCCTCGGCGCCCCGAACGCGGGCAAGTCGAGCCTGTTCAACGCGCTGGCGAGGCGCGAGGCGGCGATCGTCACCGATGAACCGGGAACGACGCGCGATCTGCTCGAAGTCGTCATGGATCTCAATGGGCTGAAGGTGCGGCTTGTCGATACGGCCGGGCTGCGCGAGGCGGCGGGCAAGGTCGAGTCGATCGGCATCGAGCGGGCGCGGACCAGGGCGGGTATGGCGGATCTTATCCTCCTGCTGGAGGACATGGCCGACCCGATGGCCGTCGCGGATGTCCCGGGAGGGACTCCGCTGCTGAGGATCGGGACCAAGTCGGATATCGCCGGAGCGGGTGTTGGCGGCTACGACCTGGTGATCTCCGCCAAGGACGGCGGCGGGCTGGAGCGCCTTGTCAAGGAGATTGGGGATCGCGCGGCTGCGGCCGTCGGTGATGCGGGCGATGTCCTGCCCTCACGGCTGCGCCACGTTGAGCTGCTCAAGGAGACGCTGGGGTTTCTGCGAGCCGCGCTGTCGGGACAAAGCCACGAGCTGCGCGCCGAGGAGCTGCGGTTGGCGGCGGATCGCCTCGGACGGATCATCGGCGCGGTCGATGTCGAGGATATTCTGGACGTCATCTTTTCGCAGTTCTGCATTGGTAAGTGATTCACGTGAAACACGCGGCGACCCGCCCGGCAGTGATTCACGTGAAACACGGTTCGAATGACCCCAACCTATGTTTCACGTGAAACGAGTCCGGTCTTCGTCCTTGACAGCGAGGGACAGCAGGGACATGTGTCGGCCAATCTCTGAACCCGGATTCTTCAAATGACCGATCACTATGATGTGGTGGTGGTGGGCGGCGGCCATGCCGGCTGCGAGGCGGCAAGCGGCGCCGCGCGCGCCGGCGCCAGGACCGCGCTGGTGACGCTGCGCTTCGACACGATCGGCGTCATGTCCTGCAACCCGGCGATCGGCGGCCTCGGCAAGGGCCATCTCGTGCGCGAGATCGACGCCATGGACGGGCTGATGGGCCGGATTGCCGACGCCGCCGGCATCCAGTTCCGGCTGCTCAACCGCCGCAAGGGGCCGGCCGTGCGCGGTCCCCGCACCCAGGCGGACCGCAAGCTTTACCGGCTGGCCATGCAGGACGCGATTCGGCGGCAGAACAATCTCGATGTGGTCGAGGGCGAGGTCCTCGATCTGGAAATCGAAGACGGACGCGTGGCCGCGGTGCTGGTTTCCGGCGATCGGAGGTTGGCCTGCGGCGCCGTGGTGCTGACCACCGGCACCTTCCTGCGCGGGCTGATCCATATCGGCGAGAAGAAGATCGTCGCCGGCCGTATGAACGAGCAGGCAAGCATGGGGTTGTCGGCAACCATGAGCCGCGCGGGCTTCAAGCTCGGGCGACTCAAGACCGGAACGCCCCCTCGCCTCGACGGGAGCACCATCGATTGGGCCTCGCTGGAAAGCCAGGCGGCGGACGAGGATCCGGTGCCGTTCTCGCTGATGACGGATGCCATCGCCAATCCGCAGATCCATTGTGGCATCACCCGCACCATGCCGGCGACGCATGAGCTGATCCGGGCCAATCTCGGGCGCTCGGCCATGTATTCCGGCTCGATCGAAGGTGTCGGTCCGCGCTACTGCCCGTCGATCGAGGACAAGATCGTCAAGTTCGGCGACCGCGAGGGCCACCAGATCTTCCTCGAGCCGGAAGGTCTCGACGACGACACCGTCTACCCGAACGGCATTTCCACCTCGTTGCCGGAAGACGTGCAGCTCGACATCCTGAAGACCATTCCCGGGCTGGAAAGGGCGACCATGCTGCAGCCGGGCTATGCCATCGAATACGACCATGTCGATCCGCGTGAGCTTAAGACGACGCTGGAGACGAGGCGCGTCGACGGCCTGTTCCTCGCCG
Organism: Alphaproteobacteria bacterium; assembly: GCA_017308345.1. Taxonomy (GTDB): domain Bacteria; phylum Pseudomonadota; class Alphaproteobacteria; order Rhizobiales; family Rhizobiaceae; genus Mesorhizobium. The sequence goes on from JAFKFE010000389.1 coordinate 8,544, forward strand.
GGCAGATTAACGGCACCACAGGTTACGAGGAGGCCGGCGCGCAAGGCCTGCTCGCCGGCATCAACGCGGCGCGCAAGGCCTCGGCCAGCGAGCCGGTCGTGCTCAGCCGCACCGAGGCCTATATCGGCGTCATGGTCGACGACCTGACCAGCCGCGGTATCGCGGAGCCTTATCGCATGTTCACCTCG
>JAFKFE010000390.1 GCA_017308345.1 Alphaproteobacteria bacterium
CCATGCTTCGACATCGCGCGCGGGAAGCGTCGGCATCAGCCCTTGCGTCGCCTCGGTCAACGACGGGGCGTCGGAAATCAGGACCGGCGGGCCGAAATCGAGGCATTCGGCCGCCCCCAGGCCCCAGCCCTCCACCGCGGAAGGGTAGACGCTGAATTCAGCGTCCCGATAGAGCTCGGCGAGCTGGCGGTCGCTGAGATTGGAGCGGAACTGAACATGCTCGCGCAGTTCCGGATTGGCCTCCATGAAGGCCACCAGTTCGTCATACATCCACCCCCAGCGACCGCAGAAAACCAGCATGGGCAGCCGGTCGCCCAGCAGCGGCAGAAGCCGATGCCACACTTTGAGGAGCAGGATGTGGTTCTTCCTGATCTCGATCGTCGAGCAATAAAGAACAAACTTCCGGCCTTGGCTTTGCCTCCGGGAGCCTATCCGTCGATCCGCCACGCCCTCCTTGAGAAATGCGCCCGGCGACGCAACCGCCACTTCCGGAACCCGACCGGGATTGGAGGCGCTGGCATGGCATCTCACCCTGTCGGCCGTGTATTTCGACACGCAGACGAGCAGATGCGAATTTTCCAATTGCCACGCCGTATTGCGAACGAAGCCGCGGGCGTGATGTGGCCCGACGAATTGCGGGAAGTCGATCGGGATAAGATCGTGCATGATGGTGAAGATGCCGCAGCCGACATTACCCGTGAGCTTCCTTGCGGCGATTTCATGCACGCTTGCGCTCGACAGGAAGCACATTGCGTTGTCGTCTTTCAGCGGGTCCTTCGTCTCGGCCCCCTTCGGGCGCAGGCATGACTTCGCGATCTTGAAGACACGAATGGCCGCCTTGGACAGTTGGAACTTGAGCCCGCGCCTCTTTTCGGAGCCCGAGACGAAGACCGCCGCCACGCGGTCGAACTCGCGTCCGAAATCGAATGGCGCGTCCTGCATGATCGACAGCACTTTCCAAAGCCGGGCCAGATACGGGCTGTCCTCTCCACCGGCGACCTGTGGCAATTGGCCTTCGACCAGCTGCCTCAGATAGCGAAGCTCCGCCTCGCCCAGCATCCGGCCCCGCCCCTGCGCATCGACGACAAAGAAGCCGATCGGCGAGGAATTCCATCGAAGGGCCTGACGGACAAGTGCCGTCTCGACGCGGGGAATGCCCACAGGCGGATGAGGCCCCCATCGAAAAGGCAAACTCGCGTCGATGTACAGTTTCTTCAATCGAATACCTTTATTTTACTTGGGTTTGCTGGCGATGCGGATAGGCGCACCTGGCCGTTGCAAGCTGCATTCGGCGATACTCACAACCCTGGCTCTGGATACAGAAGATCATCATCCCTGAGGGTATGGACAAATACGTGGGAAAATTACCCACGTCAACCGGCGAACATGGAACCGGCCGTCAGAGGACCATGGTCGGCCTACGAGTCACTTGACATGTGGGCAATTTTCCCACAGATATTTGGCCGTTGATCAAAGCCGCTTCGATCGGACCTGCCTGGTGCAGGCCCGGAACCGAATTTCCACGGATCACCTGCCCCCCGCATGATCCGCGGAAAAGCAGCCGTGCCGAAAGCTCGAAACACCCACCCCGGTTAAGAGAGCCCAGCACGACCGCGCCGGCCGGTTCTGCCCATTGCAAGAGGCGGACCGGCCGGATCAGCGCCACCGCAAGGCAGCGGGGATTTTCGAGGCTGCTGCCATGCGGCAAAACAACGACTTGAAGCGCGTCGCCTGAATCCGTCCTTGCGCGGCGCGCTCTAGGGCGCCCCCGGGCCGCTTGGACCGCCCGGCCCGCCGGGTCCGCCCGGTCCACCGGGACCGCCGGGTCCATTTGGCCCATTATTGGGCAGGTTGGGCACGCCGCCGGGCGCGCCGGGGCCTCCCGGGCCCATCGGCGGACCTGAACCGGGCGACTGACCCGGCATGCCCGGCGGGCCTTGCGGCCGCATGCCGGAATTCGCCTGGCGCGAGGCCGATACGATGTTGCCCGCCCGGTCGAACCCGACGGCAAGGAAAGCGTGGACGACAGCTGTCGATTTCGAATCGTCTCCCTGGTCGTCGACTGAGACGCCCAAACCCGATTCCAGCCGGTGCCCCCGACGCCGCAGGAAGGTCTCGTACAGCACGCTCGCGACATCGGCCCCCGGGACCGGAGCCTCCGCCTCGATGCGCACGACCCTGTAGCCGCCAGCGGCCTTGGCCAGGGTCAGCTCGACGCGACGGTTCGCAAGCTGCGGTGACCTTGGCCCGATATTCAGGCGTCCCACCAGCAATGAGCCCGATCTGGCGACCGCCAAACCGCGAACCAGGTAGGGTGTCCCGGATGGCCTGGCCTCTATCAGGCTTGCGACGATTTTCCCGTCCGGCCGGCGAATGCCTTGCACGGCCACGACATCGCCCTTCTTGATCACCGGCATTCCTGCGACGCGGCCGGTGTCGATGCTCTGTCCCAGAACCAGGATCGAGCCGGGACTCGTGTGTTCGACAGGCCCGACGACCTCGCTGGTGACATGGATTTCGCGCGTGACGACGCGACCTGCGTCCTGTGTTACGGCAACCCTTACGACATGCCCCACCTTGAGGCTGCTCGTCGTGGCGGCGGCGCCGTCTATCCAGACGGGCACATCCGGACCGTACGCGACCCGCACGTCGTTGACGAAGATGCTGCCGAAGCGCTGTATGGTTCCCACTATGCCGGTGCCGCCGATGCCGTGATCGTTCTCCGTTCCGGCCGTCCAGCCGGTACCGCCGATACCCCGATCGCCCGAAGTGTCCGTCGCTCCTGCGAAAGAGCCGTACAGCGCTGCCGGAAAGGCGGCGCCGAGCATCAGGAAACCCCGCCTCGTCAACCTCAGGCTCATGAAGCGTCTCCGGTGGCGGGCTTGCCCCCAGAGGATTCTTCACCGGCAAACGGTGCGTCGCCGGAGGAGAGGATATAGACGCCGCAATTCCACCGGCTTGTCCCGCCGGGATCGTTCTTCACCGCCTGGTTCGCATGCTTGTTGAGGTTGAGCAGCATCTCCACCGCGACCTTGCGGCTATGGGCTTCGAGCGATCTGGCAAGCTTCTCGGAGAGCCCGTCATAGTGGACGGCGCGCTCGATGAATGGAGGATTGTCCGCCAGGATGTTCGCGACGGCGGCGGCCGCATGGTCCTGAAGGTTTCGGGCAAAGTAGTAGAGCCTGACCTCGCCGTCGTCGCGCGGCGCCATTGCCGCTTCCATCAGGACGATCCGGTCCTCCTCATCGATCTCCACCAGCTTTCGATCGAGCCAATCGTCCAGAACGGCTCTCGGCCGCAAATCCCGCGTCACCGACTCCACGAGGCCCGCGAACGAGGCCTCCCCGGCCTCGGCCATTCGCGGCAGGGGCAATGGCGCACCCTGGGCATCGGTAAACAACGGGTCCGCGAGCCAGCGCGCGACGATCGCGCTCGTCCTTGAAACGGATTCGGGTATCACTCTGACCGGCGCGCCGGCGCCTCGCAGACGGCTGACCTCCTTTCGATGGACGCCCGTCAACAGGCTTACCCTGCTATCCGTCTGCTGCTTGTCGGGCAGCGTGAATTCATGCTCCGCCACGTTGACATAGATCTGCCGCAGCAGGTCGACGAAGGTTGGAAACGTCACCCCGCACTTGATCGCCAACCGCACCAACGGGCGAAGCACCCGGTTCAACGCGCTCTGGACGCCCGCGGCATCCAGATATTGTTCCGCCGATTTGCTCATCGCCGTCCTTCACCCGTCAATCAATCACCTATGCCTCGAAAATTCCTACCGAAAATAGCCCGTGGGAAATGCTTCCACAATAGACGACAGGCAACGCCGGCCGCGTATCGGCATGCTCGACGCGCTACGGGCAGGCTCGCGCCCCATGGTTTGGCGGTTGGACAATCGCGCTTCGGTTGACATGTGTGAAATTTTCCCACACGATACTGCCGCAAGGCGGAAGCCTGCCGTCGATGGTTGCCGGAGCATGGCTGGCAAGAGGGGGAACACTTTTGAAGAGGCCTTATATGAAACCGTCCATAACCAGGGCCTTGGATAGGTTCGACCGGCCAGGCGGCAAAATTGGCCGCAATGACCATGCCCATCGCCCCATGGGGGCCGAGGCCAAGGATCCCCCGGGCCCGAACGGCGTCGTCCTGGGGAAGGAAGGCCTCGACCCAGCCGTCAGCCTGGCCGCGAGCGTTGTATGCGCCTACATCTCCAACAACCCCCTGCCCGCGGGCGAGCTGCCGGAACTCATCAGCAAGATATATACGTCGATCAAGCTGATCTCGATTGGATCGCTTGATGTGCGGCCGGACGACATACGGGGCGTGGCCAGGGCGAAAAAGTCCGTCACGCCCGAATTCATCATCTGCCTGGAAGACGGCAGGCGTTTCAAATCGCTCAAGCGGCACATCGAGACCCAATACGGCCTCACGCCGGAAGAGTATCGAGCGAAGTGGAACCTGCCTTCCAACTACCCGATGGTGGCGCCGAACTACTCGGCGACCCGTTCGAAACTGGCCAAGTCCATGGGCCTTGGCCGAAGGATAAAATAGGCTCCGGAACGGCTGGCAGCCTCCGGCGGGCTGCGACGCTAGGAGCGTTGCTGGCGGGCGACGGGAACATTATAGGTGTTCCATCGTGCGCGAAGATATTCACACGACGGGGGTTCCGGTACTCTGCGTTTCATGCGAGGCGCGGCATCGTGGCATATGCGGCGCGCTCAACGCCGGGCAGCTCGCCGATCTTTCCAAATCGACCAAACGGCACAAGGCCGAGGCCGGCAAGGAACTGGTGGGCGATTCCAGGAGCGTCGAGCGTTTCTCGAACGTGCTTTCAGGCGTCGTGAAGCTCACCAAGACGCTTTCCGACGGCCGCCAGCAGATCGTCGGCCTGCAATTCGCTCCCGATTTCCTCGGCAGGCCATTCCAGAGCGAGAGCACGCTGAGCGCCGAGGCGGCGACCGACGTCGAATTGTGCTCGTTCCCGCGCCAGGCGCTGGAGCGCATGATAAAGGAGCAGCCGGATCTCGAGCATCGCCTGCTCGAACAGAAGCTGCGCGAGCTCGACCAGGCGCGCGACTGGATGGTGGCGCTCGGCCGCAAGACGGCCTCGGAGAAGATCGCGAGCTTCCTTCTGATGATCGCGCGCAACATCGATCCCGCCGCCGGCCCGGAACGGCGCGGCGCGGCTTTCGATCTACCGCTGTCGCGCGCGGAGATCGCGGATTTCCTGGGGCTCACCGTCGAGACGGTGAGCCGGCAGATCACCCGCCTGCGGGGCGAGAACATCATCCGCATCGAGAACAACCGCCACGTCATCGTCGACGATATCGGGCGCCTGGCCGCGCGGGCCGGGGACTGATCCCGCCGTGTCCCTTTAGAGCAATACCAGGAAAAGTGCGATCGGTCAGGTTCGGTGACTTCGCGTAGCCTTCCGTCCGGAATTGCGTAAGAACAAGTACTTACTGGTTGCCGAGAACCTTCGGCAGCACGTGGTCGCGCTCAAAGGCAATGTGGCGGCGCATCGATTCGAAGAAGGCGCGCAGCATATAGCCGAACGCCTCGGGATTTTCGATCTGCCGCCCGTGACCGTAGGCCAGCAGAGCGTCGCTCAGATCCACCGCCGCGCTCTCGTCCTCCAGATGCTCGAGCTTCAGTCGCGCGACGGTGTCTTCCTCGCCGGTTCGCCGCGCAAAGGCGGGGAAGACGACCTCTTCCTCGAAGCGGTGGCATTCGCGCAGCAGCGGCAACAGGTCGGCCGCCACGGCGAGGCACTGGAGCCGGTCGACGCGCGACGGCAGATCGTCGGCGATGCCTTCGAGCATGTGGCAGAGCGCGAGCTTCTGCGTATGCGCCCGCCGCATGTCCGCCAAGCTGCGCAACGGCTCCGACTCGGCGCCCGTCATGATGGCTCCTCCGTCACGCCCAGGCTCAAGGGGTGGGCAAGGCGACGGTTTCCTCGACGGGTTCTTCGCGGACGGTTCGCAGTTCGTACCAGAGCGCGTTTAGGATGCCGACGGAGGCGGCCAGCCCGAGGCCGAGGATCCAGGAAAAATACCACATGGTCAGAAACTCCGGTTGGATCAGTAGGCCGACGAGCCCGCCT
>JAFKFE010000391.1 GCA_017308345.1 Alphaproteobacteria bacterium
GGCGCTGATCGCCTATGTCACCTCCTATGCCCGCAGGCACCAGCTTCCGGCGCGCGGCCGGCCGTCATGGGGCGTGATCGGCAGGCAGTTCAAGGGCAGTGCCTGGGCGCTGTCGATGCCGCTGCTGCTGGTGGTCGGCGCCAAGGGCGGCCTGTTCACGGTCACCGAGCTCGGCGCGGTGCTGGTGCTCTATGCCATCTTCATCGGTTGGGTCATCCATCGCGAGTTCAGCTGGAGGCAGTTCCCGGAGCTGCTGACCGACGCGGGCCTGCAGACCGCCAACATCATGCTTGTCGTCGCGGTCTCGTCCTTCATCGCCTACCTTGTCGTCGTGCACGGTATTCCGGCGGACATTCAAAGCCTGCTCCACAACGCCGACCTGTCGCCGTGGGAGTTCCTGCTGCTGGTCAACGTGGTTTTCCTGGTGGCGGGGATGTTCCTCGATTCCACGCCGGCGACCATCATCCTGGTGCCTATATTCCTTCCCGCGGCCAAGAGCTTCGGCGTCGATCCGACACATTTCGGGCTGGTGGTCGTGCTGAATCTGATGGTCGGCCTGATTCACCCGCCTCTGGGTCTTAATCTGCTCATCACCCAGTCGATCGCCAAGGTGCCGATGCGCGAAGTGATCTGGGCCAGCCTGCCGATCGTCGCGATCGTCCTGGCCGTGCTGCTGATCATCACCTTCGTGCCGCAGACTGTGCTCTGGCTGCCGGGCGTGATGGGTCTTTAAGGACCTCGCGGCCGCGACGGCGAGCTCGCGCCGCCGACCTAAGCCGGCGTCGGGACAGATCGCTTCGACACAAATACCCCGTTCGGGTATTGTCCGCTCAGGCTGGAGAGGCCAGGGGCCAGGTCCGATCGTCGGCCGGGGCATTCCTGGGACAGGTCGTCCGGCGGGCAGTGCTGGCAAAAGGACGGCTTCGGATGGATATCAAGCTCATAAGCCAGTGCTTCTTCCCGCCCGACAGCCAGGCCGGCGCGGATGTCGCGATCGTGTTCGGCATGAGCGATCCGGCGCGGCCATTGGCGCGAGCGGTTGAGCTCTTTCGCGCCCGGGCCGTTCGTACGCTTTTGTTGACCGGCGGCTACAATGAGAGGCTCGGTGCCGTCGAGGCGCACGAGATGGCGAGAATGGCCCGGCGGGAGGGAGTTCCCGCCGATGCGATCCTGGTCGAGGACAGGGCCGCAAACACAGACGAGAATGCCGGGTTTGCGTGGGAGCTTCTGGAGAGCCGGTTTGGTGAAGGCGGCATCGGCTCCGTCACGCTCCTGACCATCCACTATCACCTGCGACGGGCCTGTCTTGCCGCGCGCCGGAAGTTTCCGGCGGAAGTTGCGTTGCATTGGGTCTGCTACCCAAGCCTGTACTATTCCGCCGAAAACTGGTTTGAAGTGGAACGGGGATGGCGGGACGTGAAATCGGAGATCACCAAGATTGAGCGCTACTACCGGCTGACGCTGGCGGACATCGTCCGGCAGGCCCTATGAATCAGGATCTCATCAGGCCGGCGCTCTCCGTCGGCGATCCCCTGTCCGGCCTTCCGTTCTCCTCCCTGGCGGAAGCGATCGCCGGCGGGGTGGAGCAGTTCCCTGGCGGCGGATTTCTCTGTTTCGACGCGGATGGCCAGCGCGCTGAAGTCTCCTATCGCGAGACCCTCGCGCGAGCCCGCAGACTGGTCTGCGGCCTGACGAGACGTGGAATGCGGGCGGGAGATGCCCTGGTGATCTGCCTGGCCGACGCAAGGGATTTCGTGCCCGCGCTGTGGGCGGCGGCGATTGGTGGATATGTAGCGGTTCCCTTCAGCCGGGCCGTCCGTTCCGGCGGAGCGGTTGATGTCGAAGGCCTGTCGGCCCTGAAGCAGGCGCTGGCGGGACTTCACGTTCTGGCCGACGAGCCCGCCTTGGGTAAAAACCTCGGCCTGGTAGTGTTCAGCATCGGGGAAATCGAGGCCGATCCCGACCTGTCGGACATCGGCATGGTGGCGGTCAGGCCTGAAGACACGCGCTTTGCCATCCCGACTTCCGGCACGACCGGGCGCCCCAGGCTGGTCGGGTTATCGGACCGGGCGTCGCTTGCCCGCTGGTGGCCGCGATTGCCCGACGCCGCCCACGCGCGAGCCTTCCTGTCATGGGCATCGTTCGATCATGTCATGGGCATTGGGCATGCCATGCCCAATCTGCCCATGAAGGTTCATCTCGACGCCACGCGTTTCGTCGCCAACCCGTGCTCGTGGCTGGATGCGCTCGAATCCTCGGGCGCCACCCACGCGACGATGACCAATTTCGGCATGTCGCTGGTGCTGCGCGCCGTGGAGGAAAATCCGGGGCGGCGCTGGCAGCTGGACAAAGTGCGCAAGATCGGAATCGGGGCCGAGGCAATCTCGCCCAGGACCTGCCGGAGCTTCATGAAATGCCTGGCGGCATTCGGCTTGCGCGACGATGCGCTGATCCTCGGATATGGCCTGTCCGAGTGTGGACCCGTTGTCGGGGGCGGCACCCCTTTCACGGGCGGGGATACGCGGCAGGCGGACGCGCCGCCGGAACTCGACGGGCCGACCATGGGCCATGCCGTCAGGATCGTGGGAGACACAGGCGTCCTGCTCGACGAGGGGCAGGTCGGGCGTATTGAGGTTCGCGGCCCGACGATGACCGACGGCTATCTCGGCGATCCCGCCGCCAACGCTGACCTGTTCGCCCCGGACCACTGGTTGCGTACCGGAGACATGGGCCTGCTGCGCAACGGCAGGCTGACGGTCGTCGGGCGGGAGAAAGAGACGATCATCGTCAACGCCAGGAAGTACACCTGCCAGGACGTGGAAACGGCGCTCAAAAGCCGGACGGACTATGACGAAGTCTATGTCGCGCCCCTGGGGGCAGGAGCAGAAACGGACGACTCCACGATCGGCGCACCTTGCGCGGTCTTCGTTGTGTCTGACCGATCGTACGGGCGCTCGTCCGAACTGGTCGCGGATGAGGTGCGGGCTGTCATGGCCGGGGCATTCCGCTTCGTGCCGCGCTCGGTAGCGCTTGTCACAAGCGATGAAATACCGAGAACGTCCCTGGGAAAGGTGCGCCGGCTGGCTCTTCCGGCGCTGCTTGGCGATCCAAGGACCGCCGACAGGGTGAACCATCTGACCCGACCGCCGTCCGAGTCGGCGCCGGCATCCAGGAATACGGACATCGAGCTGAGAATAAGCAGGATTTGGAGCGAACTCCTGCGTCTGCCGGGAGGGATCGACCGGGATGCCGACTTCTTCTTCCTGGGCGGGGATTCGCTCCTGGCTCTGCGCATGTCCTTTCAGCTTGAAGAAGAGTTCGGCGTTCCGGTGCGGATCGAAAATTTCTCGACGAAGCTGAGCATTTCCGAACTGGCCCACCATCTGTCCGGCAAACACGGCGCCGGAGCGGACGCCGGCGCACCGTCGTTCGGTTCCAGATTGCCGGACTGGTTTGTCGACCGGCTGCACAAACTCATCGAGAACTGGCCGGGAGAGCCGGCGATGGCAGGCGGCTTTGTCCGCCGGGTAGGGGTCCAACGGCAAGGCACGCCGGTCTTCTGGTGCATGCAGAATGCCGAGGAAGCCAAACACTTCGAAAAGTCGGTGGGCGACCGCTTTCCGGCCTATGTCATGCGCTCGGGCGTTTTGTTGCTGGACTATGATACGCCCCTGGCCGGTGCCCTGGTCGACCGCTATGTCGATGAGATAGTCCGGATATCCCAAGGCGGCCCCGTGATCGTTGGCGGCAATTGCCAAGGCGTGAACATCGGCCTCGCCGTGACGCGGCGACTGCTTGCAAGGAAATTGGACGTGCGACTTCTGGCTGCCGCCGACTGCCGGTTTGCCGACATCTGCGGAGCCTTGCCGGTACCGGTGCCTGTGGCGTTGTTTCCAGCCGTATATAGCAAATTCAACCCGTACAGACATTTCCGGTATCCGGAAATGGGACTTCGCAAGCTGGCGCCGCACGGACTGCGCATCGAGATGATCCAGGCAAGTTATTCGCAGGTGATGATCGGTACGGCGATGGAGCAGGTGGCGCGGGCGCTGGAGACAGCGGTTGACTGGGTATCGCAAGGCCGGCCTCACTCCATGGCGCCGGCTCCGAGCTCTTCCGACATGTACCAGTGCCGCATATCCACGGTGTTCAAGGCACTCGAACTGGACCCAGGCGAGAATCTGGACCTTGTCGTCAAGTTGAAGAACACCAGCCCGGTCGCGTGGGAGTCCTTCGAGCGCAGCGGCTTGATGCTGGCAAACCACTGGCTGTCCGACACCGGCGAGATACTGACATGGTCGGATGGCAGGACTCCCCTGAACAGGAAGATGGAGTCCGGGGCACGCGCTTATTTGACGCTCGAGATCACCGCGCCGCAACGGCCCGGCACTTATCTGCTCGAGGTGGATCTGGTTGAAGAAGGCATCCGTTGGTTCGGGACGGAAGGCTCCCCGCCATTGCAGCTTATGGCAAATGTTCGCCCGGCCGCCGACTCCCGAAAGGTCCGGATCACGACTCGGCGATCCCTCGCTCTCGCCGCCATTGTCCGGCTTATCGACAGGATTCCCGCTCTCACCAGGGGAAAAAGACAGGGAAAGGTTTGAGGCCGGCCCGACGGGCCGCGCCCCTGTCCAACAGGGCGGCGCTGCTACTTCAGCTCGATCTCGATGAAGGCGTATTCGCCGTCATTGGCGTTGATGACGTCGTGCTCGACGCCTTCCCGGCGGAAATAGGGCGCCCCCTTTTTCATTTCGGCGAAGGATTCGCCGTCCTTGGTCACCAGCTTCACCTTGCCGTCCATCAGCGGCACGACGACATAGTCGTGGCCATGGCGGTGCCAGCCGGTGTTGGCGCCGGGCGCGAAGCGGTATTCGGTGACGATCACGCGCTCATTGTCGACGTGAACCGTGGCCTTGGCTGTTCCGGTCATGAAGCTCTCCCTTTGTCTCTTTCACGCAATTCCGGACGGAAATCGCTTCACACGTTTCCCGGAATTCCCTCAGCAAAAGAGATGGCGTGCCGGCGCGTCAGGGCCAGAGCGCGTCGAGCGATGGCGCCAAAGAAAAGCCCGGCGCGATGGCCGGGCTCGTTCTTGAACTTTTCGGATTGGCTCAGGCCAGGCTGCCGTTGATCCAGTGCGACAGCGCGGTCTTCGGCGCCGCGCCCACCTTCATGTCGGCCACTTCGCCGCCCTTGAAGATCATCAGCGTCGGGATCGAGCGCACGCCAAACTGGGCGGCCAACTCGGGATTCTCGTCGATGTTGAGCTTGGCGATCTTGACCTTGGAGCCGAGCTCATTGGCGATCTCTTCCAGGGACGGGCCGATCATCTTGCACGGGCCGCACCACTCGGCCCAGAAATCCACCACGACCGGCTCCTTGGCGTTGAGCACATCGGCCTGGAAGTTGCCCTTGTCGACCTTGACGGTGGCCATGCTGAAATCCTTTCGAAAACTCGGGTTACGCCAAATGTGGTGGTTGTGGCGGCGATCTTCAAGCAGTTCTTGTGTCACGCTCCCGTGAGTCGGGCAAGGGCGTCGTCCATGGCCGCCGCCGGCAGCTCGATCAGGCGCGGCGCCTCGGTGAACAGCAGCGCGGCCGTCACCGCGCGGCCCGGATAGAGCGGCTCAAGCAGCGCGCGGTAAACGGCAAGCTGCAGCACATAGGCGGGCGGCACCTCCGCCAGGTCCCTGGGCGCCGGCCGGTTGGTCTTGTAGTCGACGATCGACACCTTTTCCGGCGTGACCGCCAGCCGGTCGATCTTGCCGGAGATCGAGCGCGGCTTGCCCTTCACCTCGAGGCTGCCCATGATCGCGACCTCGGCGCGCGAGGACGGTGAGCGTTTGTCGTCGATGCCTCGCCTCCCTGCCCTCGACTGGACCGCCGTACGCGCCGCACCGCGGCGTGCCCTCACCGTTTCACCCCTGGTTCCTTCCTACGGAGATCACTCATGACTACGAATTCCCTGCGTCTTGCCCTGGCCCTGGCTGGCCTGACGATCGCCCTGAACGTGTCGGCGCACGACCCCAAAGAGCACGAAAAAGAAGCGGCCGCGGCCAAGGCCAAGACGCAATGACGGCGGCGGC
>JAFKFE010000392.1 GCA_017308345.1 Alphaproteobacteria bacterium
ATCGGAGCGGCATCGACCGGCGCCATGAGCGAATGCCGGCAACATCCGGTTGCCCATCCAGCCTCCCGAAAAAGCTCCGGCGCCGATATTCGTCGTCACCTTTTGCATGCTTACAGGGTTGTCATACAACTGTCCGATCTGATATTCCTGCCGGCACGACCCGTCAAGACGAAACGGGCTTTGAGGAGTGGTTAGCATGCATCAAAGGCGATTTGGCCGCGCCGGCTGGCAAGTGTCGGATATCGGCTTCGGCAGTTGGGCGATCGGCGCCGACTGGGGCGACGTCGAGGAGAAGGACGCGGTCGCGGCGCTCAATGCGGCGTTGGATGCGGGCGTGAGCATGATCGACACGGCCGATGTCTATGGCGACGGCCGGGCGGAGAAGTTGATCGCAAAGACGCTGAAGGGGCGGGGTGGCGCGAGGCCGATCGTCGCGACCAAGGCCGGCAAGCGGCTGAACCCGCATGTCGCCTCCGGCTACAATCGCAAGAACCTGACCAGCTTCGTCGAGCGCAGCCTGCGCTATCTCGAAGTCGACGTGCTCGATCTGGTGCAACTCCACTGTCCGATGACGGAGGTCTTCTACCAGCCCGAAACGTTCGAGGCGCTCGAGAAACTGGTCGAGGAAGGCAAGATCCGCCATTATGGCGTCAGCGTCGAGAAGGTCGAGGAAGGTATCAAGGCGCTGCAATATCCCGGCGTCGTCAGCGTCCAGATCATCTACAACATGTTCCGGCAGCGCCCGGCGGAGCTGTTCTTCGACATGGCGCGCCAGAAGGATGTCGCGATCATTGTCAGGGTGCCGCTGGCCAGCGGCCTGCTGTCCGGCAAGTTCCGCAGCGATTCCAGCTTCAGCGAGAAGGATCACCGTAACTACAACCGGCAAGGCGAGGCCTTCGACGTCGGCGAGACATTTTCCGGCGTGAATTATGAGCAGGGCCTGCAGGCGGTCGAGGAATTGCGGCCCCTGCTGCCGCCGGGCGCCACCATGGCGCAATGGGCGTTGCGCTGGATCCTGATGAACCCGGCCGTGACGGTCACCATTCCTGGCGCCAAGTCCGTCCGTCAGGCGCGGGAGAATGCCGCCGCGTCCGACCTGCCGCCGCTGTCGCCGCAACTGATGGAGCGCATCGCCGACATCTATGAGCGGCGCATCAAGGCCGCCGTGCACCAGCGCTGGTAAGCGCCATGGACACCGGTAAGCGCCTGGTTATCGATGGGCATCAGCATTTCTGGGATCCGGCGGACGGATCCTGCGGCTGGATGACGGAGGATTACGCCGCCATACGCCGCGTGTTTTCGCCCGACGATCTCAGGCCGGCGCTCGCCGCGGCCGGCGTGGACAGGACCATCCTTGTCCAGACCTGGCATTCGCTTGACGAGACACGCGCATTCCTGGAGACGGCCAGCCGGACCGATTTCGTCGCCGGCGTCGTGGGATGGGTCGACCTCACCGACCCCGAGGTGGCGGTCACACTGTCCGAGCTGAAGGCGCGGCCGGATGGCCATTACCTGGTCGGCATACGCCACCTCGTCCACAACGAGGCGGATCCGAACTGGCTGCTGCGCGAGGATGTCCAGCGCGGACTGGCCGCGGTTGCCGAGGCCGGCCTGGCCTATGACCTGCTGTTGAAGGAGCCGCAGATCCCCGCGGCGCTGCAAACGGTGGAACGCCACCCCAACCTGCGTTTCGTCGTCGACCACATCGCAAAACCGCGCATCGGTCAGCATGCGATGGAGCCGTGGGCTGGGCTCATGCAGGGCTTCAAGGCTCATCGCGACCACGTCTGGTGCAAGCTGTCCGGCATGGTCACGGAAGCCGACTGGCGGCATTGGAAAAGCCAGGACCTGCAGCCCTATGTCGACGCGGTGCTTTCGATCTTCGGGCCGTCGCGATGCCTGTTCGGCTCGGACTGGCCGGTCTGCCTGGTCGCCGCCGACTATCAGTCGGTCAAGCGCGCCCTCGGCGATTGCCTCTCCGGGCTGACGGAAGAGGAGCGTTCCCAGGTGCTTGGAGCTTCCGCCGTCGAGGCGTATCGCTTGTCCGCGCCGTCGCCTTGACACGGTCCCCGCCGTCCTCGGTCCGGTGACCGCGCCTCCTTGGGCGCGTCGAGCACGACCCCGATCCCGACCAGATTCCCGATGCGCAGCCTGGGTGAGCTTTCTCGCCCGGTCCGGATCTGGACAGGCCAAATCCAAGCCCGCCAACGCCTCTCGGCCGCTCGCTCCGCGCCGGAGTCATGTTGACAGCCTCGTTGCATGGTAATAGGGTTGTATGACAAGTTGCCATGTAAGGGAGGAACATGCATGAGACAGCTAGGACTTGGGTTGGCCATGGCGGCCGCGGGGCTCGCCATGGCTTTGCAGACGGCCCGCGCCGACGACGAACTGCCCATCGGCGTGATCGCCGCGCAGTCGGGCTCATTCGTTTCGGCCGGCAACACCATTGTCGGCGCCGCCAACCTGGCGGCGCAGCAGATCAACGACGCCGGCGGCATCAAGGTTGGCGACAAGACCTACAAGATCAAGCTCTATATCCGCGACAACAGGACGGATGTGAACGTCACCATCGCGGCCGCGCGCGAACTCGTCAACGACATCGGCGTCAAGGCAATCTGGGGCACCGAGACGCATGACTTCTCGGTGTCCATGGCCAAGATCACCGGCCCGGCCAAGGTGTTGCAGTTTTCCGGCAACAGCTCGCTTGGCGCCGTCCTCGACGACAAGGCGGTCGCCGACGATGGCTGGCTCCATTATGCGTTCCAGAGCGAGCCGCAGGAATGGCAGCGCAGCGGCAGCACCGCCAAGGGTGTATTGTCGTTGCTCACCCCGCAACTGAAGTCGCCGCCGAAGCACTCGGTGGTGTTCGTCGGCAACGACGCGACCGGGCAGTATCTGTCCTCGCACTACGTCAAGGCGCTCGAGGCGGAGGGCCAGAAAGTCGACCTGGTGCAGTATCCGCCGGATACGA
Organism: Alphaproteobacteria bacterium; assembly: GCA_017308345.1. Lineage (GTDB taxonomy): Bacteria > Pseudomonadota > Alphaproteobacteria > Rhizobiales > Rhizobiaceae > Mesorhizobium. The sequence continues at coordinate 2,972 of JAFKFE010000392.1, forward strand.
CCGACTTCTCGCCGCTGCTCACCCGCATCAAGGGCATGAAGCCCGACATCGTGCATTTCTGGTACAATGGCGATTCAACGCTCACCGCCTTCCCGCAGGCTCTCAAGCTCGGTGTGGCGCCGTCTTACTTCCTGTTCGGCGTCGATCCGGGCATCTATCAGGAGCGCAGCCTCAAGGCGGACGTGCCGGTGACGATGAGCTGCGTGCCGGTCTGCTGGGGCTCCTCGCCGTTCCCCGAGGTGAAGCAGTATTTCGACAAGTATTTCGGCCTCGGCGCCGCCAAGGGTCCGCAGTCCTCGGTCTCGCTGCTCTACTACGATTACTTCTTCTGGTACGCCAAGGCGCTGGAGAAGGTCGGCAAGATCGACGATCCGGACGCGGTGGTCGCGGAACTCTTGAAGTCGGACTACAAGGGCGTCGTGTCGCCGGTGCCGCTTGTCTTCAACAAGCATCACCAGGTCACCTTCGCGACCGAGGTCTGCATGGTTGAGCCCAACACATCCGACCAGTTCAAATGCGCGGTCGAACAGCCGCCGGCCGCACCGCCGCCCGGTGACAATGGCGGCTGAGGCAACCTTCGCGAAAAAAATCTCCGACGTCAGGATGGGTGGCGAAGGTTCCGCCCATCCTCCCCGCAGGTTCGCCTTCCGGATTTGGCTATGGACATTTTTGTACAGCAACTGGTGAACAGCCTCTCGGTTGCCAGCGTCACCATTCTGATCGGCATCGGCATCACGCTGATCTTCGGTCTCGCCGGCATCGTCAATTTCGCGCATGGCGAGTTCCTGATGATCGGCGGCATGGCGACCTGGTTCATGGTCGGAGCCGGGATGAACTTCTTCGTGGCGCTGGTATTCGCCGGCCTGCTGGTCGGCGCGCTCGGCTTCGCCGCCGAAAGATGCCTGTTCCGCTTCACGCTCAACCGTCCGATGAACGGCTTCATCATGTCGATCGGCCTCAGCGTGATCCTGCAGCACGCCGTCATCCGCGTCTTCAACGAGTTCCAGAAAAGCATCACCGACCCTGTCGGCCTGGTCTGGACGATCGGCGGCGTCGACATCATCGCCATGCGCGCGATCGTCGTCGCGATAACGGCCGTCATCGTGGCGATCACCTATTTCGGCATCTCGCGCAGCCGCTACGGCATGGCCTTGCGGGCAAGCGTTTCGGACCGCGACACCGCCGAGCTGATGGGAATTCCGGTGCGCCGCTACGTCACCGGCGTGTTCATCTATGGCAGCCTGCTCGCCGGCATCGGCGGCGCCCTGATGATTTCGCTGTTCCCGATCACGCCCTTCACCGGCAGCGTCATCATCATCCGTGGTTTCGCGGTCTCGCTGATCGGCGGTCTCGGCAATGTCGGCGGCGCGGTCGTCGGCGGTCTCGTGCTCGGCCTGGTGGATGGGCTCAGCGCTGGTTACGGCTACCCTGAATGGACCGATGCCTATTCGCTGGTGGTGATGATCCTGATCCTGGTTCTGCGGCCGCAGGGTCTGCTTGGCGGCACGCTCGGCCCCAAGGCGTCGTGAGATGGCGATGCCCGCGACCGACAACAGCGCCGGCAAGATGGGCGCCGCGACAGAAGGCGCCAGGGCCCGGGACCGGCTCGCGCTGCTGACGGCGGACAACGCCGCCGTTCCCCTGCCGGCCAGCGTCCAGGCGACCGCGGCAATCCTTTTGGCGGCGCTGCTTATCGCATTGCCCTGGCTCGGCCTCGGCTACCGCTTCCTGTCGATCGCCATCACCACGATCTATACGGCGATCGGGCTCTACGGCCTCGGCCTGCAGTTCGGCCAGGCCGGCATCATGTCCGTCGGCCATGCGGCGCTGATGGGTGTCGGCGCCTATGCCTCGGCCATCCTGTCGGTGCAGCTCGGCCTGGGCTTCTGGACGTCGCTGCCCTTCGCCATGGCCCTGTCGGCGATCGTCGGCGGCGTCATCGGCCTGCCGACGCTGAGGGTCGGCGGCCAGCACTACATCATCATCACCTTCTGCTTCTGCGCCCTGTTCGTCATCGTGCTCACCAATGGCGGCACCTTCACCGGATCCGCGACCGGCCTCGATGTCGGCTCGGTGACGCCGTTGCCCGGCGTCAATTTCGACAAGCTCTCCAACAACTACTACCTGGTCCTGGCGGCGCTCTTCCTGGCGCTTGCGGCAACCTATCTCATCGGCATTTCGCGCTACGGCCGGACGTTGCGGGCGATCCGCGAGAACGAGCAGCTGGCGCGCTCGGTCGGCATCAATGTCGACCTGCACAAGCTCGGCGTGCTGATGGTTTCAGGCCTGTTCGCCGGCCTCGCCGGCGTGCTGCAGCTCTACTACCTGCGCCACATCTCGCCGACCCTGTTCGGCGCCTTTCCCAGTCTCTACTTGGCGCTGATGGTCATGCTGGGCGGCGCCCGCTACCTCTACGGACCGCTGATCGGCGCGGTCGTCGTCAATTTCCTGCCCGAGGTGCTGAACCTCGATCCGGTCGATTCCCGCATCGCCTACGGTGTGTGCCTGCTGTTGGTGATCCTTCTGCTTCCGGGCGGGGTCAGCGCCGGCATCAAGAACATCTACTGCGCGTTGACCGGCGGTCCCGAGACGCAGACGCAGGGCGGAGGCTCGGATGGCCGCGCTTGAAGTGAGGGGCCTGCGCAAGCAGTTCGGTGGCGTCGTCGCGCTCAACGGCATCGATCTCGACATCGACACCGACCGGGTCGTCGGCATCGTCGGCCCCAACGGCTCCGGCAAGACCACCTTGTTCAACGTCGTCACCGGCGTCCATCCTGCGACCGGCGGCACTGTATTGTGGCAGGGGCAGGACATAACCAATATCGGCGCCCATCGCATCGCGCGGAAGCGGCTGGTGCGGACGTTCCAGCAGGCGATGTCGTTCCCGGGCCTGACGGTCGACGAGAATGTCCGGATCGCCTGGGAGCAAGGGAGGAGGGGAGGCAGCCGGTGGGTCTCGCCCGGCATGATCCTCGACTTCGTCGGCCTGGCGCCGCTCGGCAAGGCGATCGCCGGATCGCTGCCCTTCGGCAGCCTCAGGCGCCTGGGCCTCGCCGTCGCACTCGGTGTCTCG
>JAFKFE010000393.1 GCA_017308345.1 Alphaproteobacteria bacterium
GATCGGGCGATGCCGAAATCGATGATCTTGGCGCGCTCGACCCGGCCGCCGGGCAGGATGATGTTGTCCGGCGAGAGGTCACGGTGCACCGCGCCCGCCTGATGCACGGCGCTGAGCCCCGAGGCCAGGCGATGGCAGAGCCGGCGCGCATCGTCGCCCGGCATCGGCCCGCGCCGCATGATGTCGAACAGCGACTCGCCGTCCACGAACTCCATCGCGAGATAGGGGCGGCCGATCCCCGGATCGATGGTGAAGACGTGGTAGCGCACCACCGCGTCATGCGACAGGTGGTTGAGGATCGACGCTTCCTTGCGGAACAGCGAGAGGATCGTCTGGTCGCGGGCGAATTCGGGCAGCACGATCTTGATCGCCACATGGTCGCCGGTCTGGATGTTGTGGCCGCGATAGACCTCGCCCATGCCACCGGAGGCGATCCTCTCGTCGAGCTCGTAGATGCCGCTGAGCTGCGTGCCCACCCCGGCATAGGTGACACCAGTCGAAATCCGCGTCTTGTCGTCGTCGCTCATCGGGCCAGGCCCTCCACTGCGGACCGATCCGGATGGAGCGTGCCGTTGCGCCCGCTGCCGATCTTCACGAGCACGATGGTCACATTGTCGGTTCCGCCGCGCGCCAGCACCGTGTCCAGGAGGGTCTGGCATGCCGCCCGCGGCGTGGCGGATCCAGCCGCCGCCTCGATCTCGGCGTCGCTGACATGCGCCGTCAGTCCGTCAGTGCCCAGGACGAAAACATCGCCCGGCATCAGCTCGCCCTGCTGGAAATCGATCTCGAGCTCGTCGCTGACGCCGACCGCATGCGTGATCACGTTGCGGCGCGGCCAGGTGCGCGCTTCCTCCGCGCTGATCATGCCGCGGTCGAGCAGTTCCTGCACCTCGGTATGGTCCTTCGAAACCTGGAAGATCGAGCCGTTGCGCACGAGGTAGATGCGGCTGTCGCCGGCCCACAGGCAGGCGAAGCGCCCATCCATGGCAAGCAGGGCCGCGAAAGTGGAGCCGATGGTGATGCCGCGCGAGCGCGATATGTCGCGGATCTCGGCATTGGCGCGGCTGAGCCGGTCCTCGAAGCGGGCGCGCAGGTCCGGCGCCGAGCTCGCGATGCCGATCGTCGCCAGGTGATCGACGATGCTGGCCGAGGCCACTTCGCCGGCCTCGTGCCCGCCCATCCCGTCCGCCACGACCCAGAGCCCGGTCTGCGGCTCGATGAGGTAGTTGTCCTCGTTGTGGTCGCGCACGCAGCCCTGGTGGCTCACGCCGAAGCTTTCGATGGGGAGGGCGACAGTGCTCAATTTGCCACCAAGCGCTTCTCGAGCGTCCTCTGTGACCAGCCATGGGCCGCGTGCCCAGGCCACTCTGCCATAAGCGTGTACATTAGAGTACCGAAATGAAGGCTGGGGCCGGCCATCTCAAAACGCCTTCGGACAGGTGAAGTCTGATAAAGCTGGCAGGATGAGGGGGTTGGCCCCTGAGCCGGCCTGGATCGTGTAGGCGACATCGCGTCCGCCGATCACGAAGCGCGCTTCTGTCGCGGCGCCGTCGCCGGTGACGGTCGCCTTGTCGAACAGCCGCTTCAACGCCCACGGTCCTTCGAATTTGAGCGCGGACTCGCGACCGGGCATTTCCGGCACGAGGCTGAGGCTCGCCGATCCGGAAGCGGCGCCGCTCGGCCATGTCACCGTGCTCGGCGCGTTGCCGGCCTGCGCGCTCTGGACCGTCTGCCCGTCCACGTTGAGCACCGCGCTGTCGGCCTCGCTGTTCAGCGAGGTCGGCGTGAAGGTGATCGACACCAACGGCGTCGAGCCGCCCGACGGGAAGAAGGCGGCGCGGATTTCCGCCGCCTCTTGGAATGCCTTCAAGGTCGATTTCGCGAGGTCCTTGCTGGAACGCGCGTTCTGCTTCCAGGTCCATTCCTGGCCGGTCATGTCGATCAGCGGCGCAAGGTTCTGCGCGAAGAAGCGGTCCATCAGGCCGCCCGGCGCGAACAGTTTGGCGAAATCCGCCATCGGGATGTCTTCGCTGCTGTCGCGGGCAAAGGGATAGCGGCCGTTGACCGCCTCCTCGCAGGCGCGCGTCACCGTCTGGTCGAGGGTCTGGTTGAGATTGGCGACGGAGGTCTCGGCGACATTGCCTTCGAACTCGTCCGCCGCCGCGTTGACCATGCGCGCCAGCGGCTTGGGCAGGCGCGAGACATTGGCGCGCAAGGTCGAGATCTGCAGCTGCAGATTGGCGTTGACGCGCTCGGTCTGCGAGGGGACATCTGCCGCGAGCTTCAGGCTCTGGAAGATGTCGTGGAAATTCTGCGTCAGCGCATCGAGCGGCCGCCGGCCGGCGGCGCCGCCGACCAGCGACTGGAACGAGCGGAACTGCGCCTCGACGCTCGCGCCGGCGTTCTGCGCGACGGCCGAGCTTGCGCCGGCACGGCTTTGCGACTTGCCGCCGGCGATCTGCAGCCCGATGCGGGCGAGGCCTTTGGCCATGCCGGCCGGGTCCTGCTGCGCCGTGCCGGTATCCTCGGCGGCGCTGTCCCTCGTCAATGCGGTTTCATCGGCGATCGCGCTGAAGAGCTGGTCGAGAGGCGAGTCCGGCGCGGCGACGGCGGAGAGCGCCAGATATTGCGGCTTGTCCTTCAGCATTGCCTTGAGCTTCAACTGGTCGAGCACGCCGTTCCAGGCGGCGGCGAATTCCTTGCCGTAGCGGTCGATCAGCTCGGGACCGAGCTTGGGCAGGTCCTGGTCGATGCCGCCCTGTTCGCCGCCGCCGCCGAGCACCCATCGGTCGTCGACGAGCATCTGCGCGATGCGCGAAAGCTGCGGCAGGAAGAAGCGATTGAAGCCGGCGCGCGTGTAAAGGCCGGGAACATGGAGATCGGCAAGCTCGCTGCCGTCCATCCGTTCGAACAGCAACTGCGCTTCAGGACCGGCCTTGGCCGCGACGGAGAAGTCCTGCAGCCTTGCGGCGTAGACCGCCGACCTGATCTGCGCCGAGGCGCGGTCGGCGAGGCTCATGCGCCCGAGCGAGCGTTGCGCGGCCTCGATCAGCGGCTGGTTGAGCTCGAAGGTTGGATCGTAGGCGTCGTCGAGCGCAAGCATGGCGCGCAGATGCTTTTCGAGCTGCGCGCGGCCCTCGCGGTTGTTCTCGCCCGGATAGCGGTTCTCTTCCCAGTCCTGCTTCATCCAGGAGACGATCAGCTCGTCGTCGACCTTCGGCGCCTTGCCGCCCAGCATCAGGTAGATCTTGAGCGGTTCGTAGAGCGCGATCGGATCCGCCATCCTGGCCTGGATCGTCCGCTCGGCCTGCACCAGAAGCCGGGAGCGGAAGGTTCGCTCCAGCGCCTGCCGGTAGGCGGCCTTGGAGGCAGACAGCAGCCTTTCCCGCTGGCTGAGGCCGAAGGTTTCCTCGATCGGCTTTCCCTGATCGCCGTTTTCGAACCCGGCCGGCAGGTTACGCAACTGATCGAGCGGGCCGATGACGTTTTCGAGGTCGACATCGGTCACCGTCGTGCTCTTGAGCAGCGTGTCTGCGCTGTCGCGATAATGCGCCATGGCTTGCCTCGTGGAGGCGATCAGCGACTTGTTGGCGAAGAAGCTGAGACCAAGCGCGCCGATCGCCGCCAATGCCGCCAGCGCGATCGCGGTCAGGCCGCCGAACCTGGCGAGCCTGATGCGGCGCTCGGCGGCCCTGTCGAAAGACACCCAGCCTGATTCCGGAAAGATCACCTTGGTCAGCAGATCGTGCAGGAAGAAGCTCTTGCCGGCGCCGGAGAGATGCGCCTGCGAAGCGTTGCCGAAACTTCGGCCGATCGCGCCCAGCACCTGGTCGAACGGCGTGCCTTCCTGGGTGCCCGACGAGAAATACAGCCCGCGCAGGCTGACATTGACCTGGCTTCGCGAGGTATCGAACAGGCCGCCGATGAACTGCGTTATCCGGTTCTTCAGCGCGCCGAACTGCGCCGGGAAGCCGAACAGCGCGATCCGCGCCACCGGATCGGCCTCTTCCTGCAGGCGGTCGGCGACTTCTTCGGCGAGCCGCTTCGCCAGTTCGTCGAAGGCTCCGGGCGCCTCGCCGGCCATGTTCCTGGTGCGATCGGCGGTCTGGAATGTCGTGCCCCACGCCTTGCGCCGGCGCGCCTCGTCGAAATCGCCGAAATAGTCCATGAAACCGGAGACGAGATCGGCCTTGGTGAAGAGCAGATAGACCGGGAACTGGATCTTCAGCGTCTCGTGCAATTCGCGCAGGCGGCTCCTGATCTCGGTGACATGCGCGTCGAGCTGCCGGTCGTCGAAGCCGATCAGATCGGCAAGGCTGATGGCGAGGATCACGCCGTTAATCGGTTGTCTGGTGCGGTGTTTCTTGAGCAGTCCCAGGAAGGCGAGCCAGCTCGCCTTGTCGCGCTCGCGGTCCGATTCCTGCGTCGTGTAGCGGCCGGCCGTATCGATCAGCACCGCCTCGTCGGTGAACCACCAGTCGCAGGACCGCGTGCCGCCGACGCCGGCCACCGGCTGCGCGCTGCCGGAACCGGCAAGCGGAAACTTCAGCCCGGAATTGACCAGCGCCGTCGTCTTGCCGGCGCCCGGCGGTCCGATGATGATGTACCAGGGGATGTCATAGAGGAAATTGCGCCTGCCGCTCGTCCGTTTCAGCGTCGCGATCGCCTCTCCCATGCGGGCTTCGAGCACTTGTGAATCGTCGTTGCGCTCATCGCTGCGCATGATGGCCGTTTCGAGCGCCTTCTGCGCCTTGCGCCTTTGCCAGAAGCGGACGCCGTAGAACAGGGCAAGCGCCGCAACGCTGAGCCCGATGATCGTGGCTCTCAGCCACACGGACCCCAATGGGCGTGTATCGGCGAAGCGGATCAGCGGTCCTGCGTACCAGACCGCCGCCGAGAAACCGGCGAGCGCAAGCACGCTGAAGATCCGCAGCGTCCAGCGCATCAGCCGCCGTTCTCCGCCGCGCTGCTCTGCAAGCTTTCCTGTTTCGGGATCATCACGTCGACGCGGCGGTTCTTGGCGCGCCCGTCCGCCGTGCCATTGTCGGCGATCGGTTCGTCCTCGCCCTTGCCGTCGGCACTGAGCCGCGACGGATCCTTCAATTGCTTGGCAATCATCGCCTGGACGGCCTTGGCGCGGGCGACGGAAAGGTCGAAATTCGATTTGAACGTGCTCGATTTCTTCGGCTTCACATTATCGGTGTGGCCGACGATCCGGATCGGTCCGGGTTCGGCATCAAGCGCGGTAGCGATGTCGGCCGAGATCGGCTGGAACTGCGGCTTCAGATCCGCCTGGCCGGGCACGAACAGAAGCTGGTTGTTGATCTCGACGACGATGAACTCGCCCTTCTCGCCGACGCTCAGTCCACCGCTGGCGATCTCCTTGGCAAGCGCGGCGCGGATGCGGTCGATCTGGGCGGTGTCCGGAACCGCGGGCGGCGGCGGGCTCGCTTGCGCCTGCTCGGTGGGCGCCGCCACGCTGGCGCGCTCGATGGTGACGGGCGTCGAGGGGTTGAGCGCCAGCAACTCGCCGGCGGTCGCGTCGCCTTCGTCGGTGATCAGCACCCGCAGCCCGAAGAAGGCCGCCGTCACCAGTGTCGCCGCGCCGGCCGCGACCGCCCACAGCGGCAGCCGCGCGCTTGGCTTCGGCAACGCCGCCGCCATGCCTTGCCAGCGCGGCGAGATGTCGTCGCCGGCGCGCGGCTTGAAGTAACGCAGCGTGTCGTAGACATCCTGCCGGACGCGTTCGAGCGTGTTTCGTTCCTTGGCCAGCCCCCGATACTGGCCCTCGAAGCCAAGCGACAGGCAGGCATGCATCACTTCGAGCAGGTCGTAATGCGCTTCCGGCTTGGCGAGGATTCGGTTAAGCGCCTCGTAGAAGCCGGCGCCCGTCGGTTGAGTATGGAAGAACCGCGCCACCAGGCTGTGCTGAAGCCAGCTGTCCTTGCTCGGCCACGGCAGATTGCCGACGAGATCGTCGGCGGTTTCGCAAAGGGCGAATTTGGCGACCCGCGCGTCTTC
>JAFKFE010001301.1 GCA_017308345.1 Alphaproteobacteria bacterium
CGGCTGTAATCCTTGGCGATGATCAACATCCTGCGCGCGCCCGATTCCCAGCCAAGCCAGCGGTTGCGGCTCAACACGCTGGTCCGCCTGCGCTGGCTGGCCATCGTCGGCCAGAGCCTGACCGTGCTTGTCGTCGCCTACGGGCTGAAATTCCCGCTGCCTGTCTCGATGTGCTTCGCGCTCATCGCCTTGTCGGCCTGGATGAACCTGTGGCTCACCTTCCGCTATCCGGCCGCGCATCGGCTCGCTCCGCTCCCGGCCTTCGCCATCCTGACCTTCGACGGTCTGCAACTCAGCGGATTGCTCTACATGACCGGCGGCCTGACCAACCCGTTCTCGGTGCTGCTTTCCGTGCCCGTGGTCATTTCGGCGGCGTCCCTGCCGCTGCGGATGACCGCTGTTCTCGGCGCCCTGGTCATGCTGTCGGCATCGCTGCTGGTGTTCTTCCACCTGCCGTTGCCCTGGTATGAGGGCTCGCCCTTGCCGATGCCGTTCATCTATGTCGCCGGCATGTGGATGGCGGTGTTCGCCTCGATCGCCTTCACCGCCATCTATGCCTTCCGCGTCGCGGCGGAAGCGCGCCTTCTCGCCAACGCGCTGGCCGCCACCGAGCTGGTGCTGCAGCGCGAGCAGCATCTGTCGGCCCTGGACGGGCTGGCCGCCGCCGCCGCGCATGAGCTCGGCACGCCTCTGGCCACCATAACCGTCGTCGCCAAGGAAATGGAAAAGGCAAGGACCCGAAATACGGCGAGGACGTGAAGCTGTTGCGCTCGCAGAGCGAGCGTTGCCGCGAGATCCTGAAACGGCTGACCAGCCTTTCCTCGGAAGGCGAGGCGCATCTGTCGCGCATGCCGCTCACCTCGCTGGTCGAGGAGGTGACGGCGCCGCATCGCGATTTCGGCATCTCGATCCGGCTGCGGCCCGGTGAGCGCATCGGCCCCGAGCCGGTCGGCCAGCGCAGCCCCGGCGTCATCTACGGGCTCGGCAACCTGGTCGAGAATGCCGTCGATTTCGCCCGCAAATCGGTCACCGTCAGCTGGAGCTGGGACAATGAGGAGGTCGTCTTCTCGATCACCGATGACGGGCCCGGCTTTCCGGCCGAGATCATCGACCGCATCGGCGAACCCTATATGTCGACGCGCCAGGGCACGGAGGCCGGCGGCGGCCTGGGGCTCGGGCTATTCATCGCCAAGACCTTGCTGGAACGGTCGGGCGCCACCATCGATTTCCGCAATTCGAGCGGGCTCGGCGAAGGCGCTGTGGTGCAGGTCGTCTGGCCGCGTGGCGTCTTCCTCAACCAGGATCAGGCTTCGGCAACCATTTTCGACAACGCCTAAACAATTCAAGCTGTGAAGCGGTTTTCCGCCCGGAATTGCGAAAACGGTGAAGGAGACCCTGCATTTGCCGCATGGCGGCTCTGTTGCCGGCTCTAAAAATTGGACATTGCCGTCGCGGAATTGTATCTGCGTAAAAATAACGCATGTCGCCCCAAAAAGTGCAGCGGT
>JAFKFE010000394.1 GCA_017308345.1 Alphaproteobacteria bacterium
TTGCGAACCTTCTGCAGCTCGCTCACCAGCGACGGCGCCTGCTGCGCCACGGTGGGCGATTGCGCGGAAGCGTTCTTCAGCCAGGTGACGCCTTCGCTGGCGGCGACACCCTGCAGCCTCGGCGTTCCATCCGCGTGCAACGCCGCCGACGAGACGGCCGCGGCGGGTGCGGCGGCGGCCGCCTCCGTGCCAGCTTCACCCGCCTCGGCCTCGTCGTCGAGGCCGGCGCGTGGGTTCTCCAGATAGCCGATCAGCGCCTCGAGCGCCTCGATGGCATCGGCGCCGTTGGCGCGCACGGTGACTTCCTGGTTTTCCTTGACCGCCAGGAGCATCAGCTTGACCGAGCTCTTGGCGCTGACCGCCTTGCCGTCCTTGACCAGTTCGACGTCGGATTCGAAACCTTTGGCGAGTTTCACGAACCGCGTGGCGGGACGGGCGTGCAAACCTTCATGCACTCTGACGATGGTCGAGCGTTCCATGGCAATACTCTAGCTTATGGCGCCATACCGGGACGGCGCGGATCCTATCAGGCGGCGATGATGATGACAGCGCCAGGCGTCAGCGCCGCCACGAGCGCTCCGGTATCGACCTCGGACGCGCAGACTTCACCGGGTCTCTCGGCCTCGGTCGCTCCGTTGAAGGAGATCACGACATGGCCCATCTCGCGGACCTTGCTCCAGGCCGTGGAGCCGACCGCCGTTATCGTCGCCGACACCGGTCCGAGCGTGATCAAGGCGCCTTTCGCCGGCGCGTCGTCGCTCGGGCCTTCCTCCGTGCTGTGCAGAACGGAGACTTCGGCCAGTTCGGGAGGCGAGCCATCCGCGAAAAGGATGAGCACGCCGCCCTCGGCGAGGTCCGCCACTTCGGGTCCGATGGAAGTGACCCGTGTCTTGAGTAGAACCGACATATGGCGAACCTCGTTTTTACTTGTGATTTAGAACACGATCAGGGAGACGACCCATGCGATCAGCACGGAGACCGGGCCCATGATCTGGCGGCTGATGAGCACCGCCGGCACGCCGATTTCGATCGTCTTCGGCTTGGCCTCACCGAGCGCCAGACCGACGGGAACGAAATCGCAGCCCACCTGTGTGTTGTAGGCAAACAGCGCCGGCAGCGCCATCGCGGGCGAGATGGTTCCGTTGGCGATCTGCGGGCCGATGATGGCGACACCGATGACCTGCGCGATGACCGCGCCCGGTCCCAGGATGGGCGACAGGAACGGCAGGCCGCAGATGGCCGAGATCACCAGCAGGCCGACGATGTTGTTGGCCAGCGGCCCCATCGGCTGCGCCAGCACGTCGCCGATGCCGGTGTAGAGGATCAAGCCGATCAGCATGGTCACGAAGGCCATGAAGGGCAGCACGTTGCGGACGACCTGGTCGATGGTGCGGCGGCCGGAATTGAAGAAGATGCCGACGACACGGCCCATGACGCGGCCGATCGAGCTGATCAGGCCGATAAGCCCGCCTTCGCTCGGCGCCGGCTCGGCTGCCCTGGTTGTGTTGGTGCTGCTTGAAACCATCGATGCTGCTCCCCCCGCAGTGGTGACCGCTTCGGATCCGTCCGCCATTGTGACGTTGGCCGGCTTCACGCCCGAAACGTAGATGTCTTCCGTGATGAACTGGGCGAGCGGACCCGCCTGGCCGACCGGCGTCAGGTTGACGGTCGGGATACGCTTGCGCGGATAGACGCCGCAGCGCGCCGTGCCGCCGCAATCGACGACGACGACCGCCATCTCGCTTTCGATCGGCGGCGACTTGAAGCCGTCGACGGCTTGGGCGCCGGTCATGTCGGCGATGAGCTGCGCCACCGGATGGATGCCGCCGCCGGTTACCGACACGACCTTGCTGCGCTGTTCGGTCGGTTCAATGACCAGGGGGCCGCCCCAACCGGTGGAGCCCTTCGATATCTTTACTGCCTTGTATGTCTTGGCCATGGTGTCCTCCCGCCCTTAGAGCTCGACGCCTTGGCGGCGCGCCATGATGGCCGTGATGCGCTCGGTCAGCATGCCCTTGAGCAGGATGACGACGAGGCCGACGATGGCGTACCAGATGGCCACCTTGACGTGATAGCCATTGGCGATGACGCCTCGCTTCTCGAGGTCGAGCAGCGCGACCAGCATGCCGCCCCAGACGAAATATTCGCCGGGATTGATATGCGGGAAGAGGCCGAGCGGCGGATGCACGTAGGACACCGCCGCGTCATAGAAGGCGGGCTTGTGCTTTTCTTCCAGGAAGGAGCCGAAGGTGTAGGCCATCGGATTGGTGAGGAAGAACACCGAGAGCACCGGCAGCACGGTGTAGCGGGTCAGCGCGATGCGGCCGGCGCCGCGCGCCAGGCCGTGGACGCGCTCCTCGCCGACCAGTTCGGTGACGGCGTAGAAGGCGGTCATCAGCACGACCAGCGTCGGGATGATGCCGGTGACGAAGCCAGCGAAAACCTCGCCGCCCTTCTGGAAGATGCCGATGAAATACTTGCCGATCGCGGTCAGCCAGCCCAGCTGCTCTTCCTGCTGCACGTTCTTCAGCTGTTCCTTCAGCTGATCGGCGGTGACCGGCGCATTGTCGGTCGTCGCCTGCGCCAGAACCACGAGATGATCGGTGGCATGCTCGACGCCGAGCTTGCCGTGCCAGGCAGCATCCGAGACCATGGTGCCTGCGACATGCAGGTTGTGCACCGCCAGGTCGGCATGCTGCGCCAATAACGAAATTACAGACATTTCTCCTCCTTATGACCCCTGCCGGTCATTCCCAGCCGGCTGCCGGCGTCGTTTAAGCCCTTGCTACGTTCAAGCCGGACAGGCCCGGCTTCTTCCCCGGCTCCGACCGCGCGCGGTCGATCTGCTCGATCGCCCGTTTCACGGCCTCGGCCACACCGGGTTCCCCCTCCCCCATGATCGCAGGGTTGGACCGGAGTCGATCGAGGGGGATGCCCTCGAATTCTTCATGTCGCTTGAACTTGGTCAGCACCGAACGGCCGCTCATGACCATCATGCGGCGCACGATGAGATCCGGCGTCACGACGACGAGCGCGATGGTGCCCTTGGCGAGGCGGCCGCGGAAATTGCCCGCACCGACGAAGCCGTCCTTGTACTGGCTGGTGACGCCTTTGAAGACATCCGAATAATGCCGCATCTGCAGCCAGACGCCGAGCGATTGCAACGCCCAGACAACAAACAGCAGAAGCAGCGCCCACTGCCAGATCGCCATTTCGGTTTCCTCCCGAGTCTCTTCCTCCGGCACATATTGAACGGAGGCGAGACGACCCGAAAGTGAGAACATTTGTTTCCTCAGATGTCAACATGTATTATCTTAGACACCATAACGCTCCACAGGCGACCGGCCGATTTCGGCATCGGCGGCGCTGTGCTAGCCTATCGTCAAACGGGATATGAGACATGGACCTGCCCTTCAGGCACGAACTGGCGCTTATGCCGGACCTTCGCCACAGGCTGCGGCAGTTGCGCTGGTTCCGCGCCACCTTCCGCAGCAGCGCGAAGGTGGTTTCGGAAACCTTCGGCGTGCGCTTCGAGATCGACGAGGCCAAGCTGACGCGCGCCTTTCTGGACTGGATCGAGGTCGTGGAAGCGCAGAAGCGATTCGCGGCGATCGACCGCGCGGACTTCATCGTCTTCGCCGCCGGACTGGTGCTGCGCGAACTGATCCGGCAGGCGCCGGCGCGGGAGATTTCAGGCCTCACCGGAATGATCGAGACGGAAGCCAATGCCGGCACGGCGGAAATCGTGCGCTTCTGGCCGGAGGGTTTCCTCTATACCAACTATTGCGTGTCGGCGATCCTGGCCGTGCACGAGCAGGAGGTCGGCACGGCGCCCAGCATCGACAAATGCGCCGACGACCTGCGCACATGGTGGTCCTACCGCGAGAACGCGACGGAAATGCCCGCCTATGCCGTGGCCTTCCTCGACCGGTTCCTCGGCGCCGAGCCCAACTGGATCACGCCAGACCGCGCCCAGTCCCGCCAGGCCATGCAGCGCGCGCTTGGGTCATCGCCGGTCAGCGAGGCGCTGCGTCAGCTTTGAAGCGTCGGGACGCACCGCCTTACTATTGAACATCTGACTTTTTATCGATAGCGATGTGCGCATTGGCACGAAAGCCGGGAGACGCGCGTGGCGCAAGCTAGACTGATGATTTTCGACTGCGACGGCGTTCTCGTCGACAGCGAGCCGCTGGCCGCCAAGGCCTATGAGCGCGTCTATGAGAAGCACGGCATGCCCGGCGTCCATGGCGGCATCATCGCGCAATGCATCGGCATGAAGCAGTCCGACATCATCGTCAAAATCAAGGAACTGACCGGCCACCAGTTCCCGCCCGCCGCCGATGGCGACATCTGGGCCGAAACCAAGCTGCTGTTTTCCGAGGAACTGAAGCCGACACCGGGGATCGCCCCATTCCTGAGCGCGCTTGCCGGCGACCGCTGTGTCGCCTCGTCATCCTCGGTCGAACGCATCAACCACAGCCTGTCGGTGACCGGCCTGTCGCGCTTCTTCGGCGAGGCGATCTTTTCCTCCTCGATGGTGAAGAACGGCAAGCCGGCGCCCGACATCTTCCTCCATGCCGCCAAGAAAATGGGCGCGGAGACCGCCGACTGCATCCTGGTCGAGGATTTGTCACTCGGCGTCCAGGGCGCGGTCGCGGCCGGTATGATCGCGATCGGCTACACGGGTGGCGGCCACACTTATCCGGAGCACGCCACGCGGCTGAAGGCCGCCGGCGCCGATTTCGTCTGCGCCGACTGGCACGAGGTCAGCCGGCAGTTGGCGGGGCTTGGTGTCCCAGCCTAATCTAACTCTTTGTTGGAGCATGATCTTCTCCGAAAACCGGTTCCCACTTTTTGCGTTCGCTGACCTTCGGTTCGGGATCATGCACTAGCGGAGACTGGGGAAGCGACGCCTGGTACAGTCACCGGGCGGGACCAATCCCCCCACGCGGAAGTTGAAGGACAGGACCCTCGTCGCATCGGCGTCGACCTCGCAGCGGAAGCTCAGATCGTACCATTGCGTTGTCGTGCTGAACGCTGCCTGCGGAGGGTTAAGAACATTGCCCTGCTTCAGGGGAATGGTCGGCAGCCATTTCGGCGCGTAGTCGGCACTCTGCAATTCCTGGTTCAGGACATTGGCGCAAAGGTTGGCAATGCGCTGATCTCGCGGCACGTTCTCCATCGAGCTTGTGGCCAGCGCGTTGCCGGTCGCACCCGGCGAGTAAAGCTTTCTGACGCCCGGCAGGCCGGAATAGATCGGCGATCCCGCAACCGCGCTGTCGGCGGAGTTCGACCTTCCCGGGTTCCCTCTTGGCGCTCTCAAGGCTCTTGCGGATTTGAAGGTCATCGGCTTTGCAGGTTTAGCCTTTGCCCTTTCGGCCGGCGCAGGCTTGTCGCCGGTCTCGGCCGTCAACGGCTTTGGCGCTTCGGCCGCTTGCTTGCCGGCGGGTTGCTGAGCCTCGTCCTGCTTGTCCTGCTGCTTATCAGTGTCCTCGGCAGCCTGCTTCTCCTCGCTTTGCGGGGGTTCTGCGTCCGGCGCGGCGGTTGCCGGCTCGGCCTTGCCGGAGTCCGCCTGCTGCTCGGGCGTTGCAGGAGCCGGCTGGCCGGGCGCTGGCTTCGGTGCGACCGGCGGTTTCGCTGGTTCATTTTGGGCCGGCGACGGCGCGTTGGCCGGAGCGCTGCCTCCGTTAAGAGATTTCTCCGGGCCGGTATCCTTCTCGCCATATTGAAAGACGCGCTTCAGAACCGGGATGTCCTGCGGTTTCGGCGGCTGCGGAGGCGGTGGTTTTTGCACGGCCTGCTCAGGCGGCTTTTCAGCCTTCTGTTCAGGCTTTGGCTCCGGCGGCTTCGGAGCGGGCTTCTGCTTGGGCTGATCGGGCGGCGGCACGATCGCGACATTGACCGGCTGCTCCTGCTGATCCGGCTGTTGCTCGGGTCTCGGCAAGCCAAAGAAGAGGAAGGCTGCGATCAGGGCATGCAGGAACAGCGAGGCGGCCAAGGTTCATTGCGCCCGATGTGGAACGAAACAGCGGCGGCTTCAAGCATGGGAAGTGAAACGCTGCTGGCTATCCGCCTGACAAGTCGGTGATCGGATGACCGGCGCCTGTAGGTTTAGGCAGGTTCAGGGCCGCCTTTTTCCTTCCTACACCAGCATGCCCATCGGGTTTTCGATCATGCGCTTGAAGGCGCCGAGCAATTCCGCCCCGAGCGCGCCGTCGACCGCGCGATGGTCGGTCGAGAGCGTCACCGACATCACGGTCGCTATTCTGATCTCGCCCTTCTTCACAACCGCCCGCTCCTCGCCCGCGCCGACCGCAAGGATCGTCGCATGCGGCGGGTTGATGACGGCGGCAAAGTCCTTGATGCCGAACATGCCGAGATTGGACACCGCCGTCGTGCCGCCCTGATATTCCTCGGGCTTCAGCTTGCGGCTCCTGGCGCGGCTTGCCAGGTCCTTCATCTCGTTGGAGATGACCGACAGCGTCTTTTCATCGGCATGCCGGATGATCGGCGTGATCAGGCCGCCGGGGATCGAGACCGCAACGCCGACATCGGCGTGCTTGTGCTTGACCATGGCGCTGTCCGTCCAGGAGGCGTTGGCGTCCGGCACCGCCATCAGCGCCATCGCCATCGCCTTGATGACCATGTCGTTGACCGAGAGCTTGTAGGCCGGCGCCTCGCCCTTGTCGGTCTTCTTCATGGGTGCGGCCGCATTGAGCTGCGTGCGCAGCGCGAGCAACGCGTCGAGCTCGCAGTCGAGCGTCAGATAGAAATGCGGGATGGTGGACTTGGCCTCGACGAGGCGGCGCGCGATGGTCTTGCGCATATTGTCATGCGGCACCAGCTCGTAGGAGCCTTCGGCGAAAAGCTTCAGCACCTGATCGTCCGACATCGGCTTCGGCGCGGGCGCCGGAGCGGATGGAGCACCCGCGGGCGCCTTTGCAGCCGGCGCGGCCTTGGCGCCGCCGGAGGAGATCGCAGCCTCGACGTCGACCTTCACCACGCGGCCATGTGGACCGGAACCCGTCAGCGCCGTCACGTCGACGCCGGCATCCTTGGCGATGCGGCGGGCAAGCGGCGATGCGAAGACGCGGTCGCCGGCGGCGTGGCCGTTGGGAGCAGCAGCGGGCTCGACCTTCGTCGGCGTGGGCGCTGCCGCGGCCGCCACCGGCTTGGGTGCTTCCTTGGGCGCCTCGGCTTTCGGGGCATCCGCTTTGGCCGCCTCGGCCTTGGGCGCGGCGCCGCCGCTCCTGGCCGCGGCGCCGGCATCCTCGCCCTCGCCGGCCAGGATGGCGATCACCGCGTTGACCTTGACGCCTTCGGTGCCGGCCGGGACCACCAGCTTGGCGACGGTGCCTTCGTCCACGGCTTCGACTTCCATCGTCGCCTTGTCGGTCTCGATCTCGGCGATCACGTCGCCCGGCGAAACCTTATCGCCTTCCTTGACCAGCCATTTGGACAGGTTACCCTCTTCCATGGTCGGAGAGAGCGCCGGCATGGTGATGTTGATAGGCATTTTTCCCTCCCGACCGGCTCAGCGATAAGTGACGGCTTTGACCGCCTCGACGACCTCGCCGACGTTTGGCAGCGCCAGCTTCTCGAGGTTCGCCGCATATGGCATCGGCACGTCCTTGCCGGCAATGGTGACCACCGGTGCGTCGAGGAAGTCGAAGGCGCGCTGCGAGACCTGGTTGGCGATGTGGTCGCCGACCGAGTTCTGCGGGAAGCCCTCCTCGACCACCACCAGACGGTTGGTCTTCCTGACCGAGGCGACGATGGTGTCGAAGTCGAGCGGCCGGATCGTTCTCAAATCGATGATCTCGGCATCGATCCCCATGCCGCGCAATTCGGCTTCCGCCTTGACGGCATAGGTCATGCCGATGCCGAAGGAGACGATGGTGACGTCCTTGCCCTGCTTGTGGATACGCGCCTTGCCGATCGGCAGCACGAAATCGTCGAGCTTCGGCACGTCGAAGGAATGGCCGTAGAGGATTTCGTTCTCGAGGAAGATGACCGGGTTCGGATCGCGAATGGCCGCCTTGAGCAGGCCCTTGGCGTCGGCGGCCGTGTAAGGCATCACCACCTTCAGGCCCGGGATGTGGCTGTACCAGGCGGCGTAGCATTGCGAATGCTGTGCCGCGACGCGGGCGGCCGCGCCGTTGGGGCCACGGAAGACGATCGGCGCGCCCATCTGGCCACCGGACATATAGAGCGTCTTGGCGGCCGAGTTGATGATCTGGTCGATCGCCTGCATGGCGAAATTGAAGGTCATGAATTCGACGATCGGCTTCAGCCCGGCCATCGCGGCGCCGACGCCGACGCCGGCAAAGCC
>JAFKFE010000395.1:0-4814 GCA_017308345.1 Alphaproteobacteria bacterium
CTGAAACAAGCCCGCGCCTGGCCACACCACCCTTGAAACGAAAGGATCATATCGATGCTCACCGACAGCCACGTCCGCAAATATTCGAGCGCCCGCAAAGCCTGGAGACCAATAGCGGGCGACAGATACGCGGCGCCAAGAACAAGAAACAAATGGATTGGATGGAATCGCAGCAACGAAGTTTAACAGCTTCCCGATAAACGAGGCTCAAACCACGCAAGCGTCCTTCCAATCCAGATCGGATTCGGGATGACCTTGCCCAATGGAAATTGCCATGAACACTCATCTGATGATGTCGCGGCGCTTCGCGCCTCTCTTCTGGACGCAATTCCTCTCGGCTTTCAACGATAATTTCCTGAAGAACACGCTGGTGTTCCTCATTCTCTTCACCCTGGCGAAGGATCAGGCCGCGTCCCTGGTGACGCTGGCCGGCGCCATTTTCATGGCCCCCTTCCTGCTGCTTTCGGCGCTGGGCGGCGAGATCGCCGACCGCTTCGACAAAGCCCTGATCGCCAAGCGTCTGAAATTCACCGAGATCGCCGCGGCCGCCGTCGCGGTCGCCGGCATCGCGCTGTCCTCGATCCCGGTGCTGATGACGGCGCTGTTGATGTTCGGCATCATCTCGGCGCTGTTCGGGCCGATCAAATACGGCATCCTGCCGGATCACCTTGAGCGCAAGGAACTGCCCAAGGCCAATGCCTGGATCGAGTCGGCCACCTTCGCCGCGATCCTCGGCGGCACCATCGCCGGCGGCGTCGTTTCAGCCGACGGCATCGGTGTTTCGGTGTTCGGACCGATCATGATGACGCTGGCCGTCGGTTGCTGGTTCGTCAGCCGCTACATCCCCTCCACTGGTTCGGCTGCTCCCAACCTCACCATCGACTGGAACATCTTCCGTTCGACCTGGCGGCAGGTCGCCTCACTGCGCACCGACACACGCATCTGGCGCGCCGGCCTGATGACCTCGTGGTTCTGGTTGGTCGGGGCAATCGTGCTTTCGATCCTGCCCGCAATGATCAAGGATTCGCTCGGCGGCAACGAGATCGCGGTCACCGCCTATCTTGGCGTGTTCGCCGTCTCGATCGCGATCGGCTCGGCCATCGCCGCCTGGATGTCTCAAGGGCGCATGGTGCTACTGCCCGCGCCGGTCGGCACGGCGCTGCTTGCGCTGTTCGGCCTGCATCTTGCCTGGACCATCGGCAGCATGCAGTCCTCGCCCAGGGCCGAAACCCTCGCCGCCTTCTTCAGCGGCCCCAACACCATCCGTGTTGCAGTCGACCTCGCCGGCATGGCCGTTGCCGCCGCCTTCCTGGTGGTGCCGACCTTCGCCGCCGTGCAGGCCTGGTCGCCCGAGGCGCGCCGCGCCCGCGTCGTTGCGGCGGTCAGTATCGTCAATGCCGGTTTCATGACGGTTGGCGGCATCCTCGTCGCCGCCATCCAAGCGGCTGGCATCTCCATCGCGGGAATCCTGTTCGGCCTCGCCGTGGCCAATGCCGTCGCCGCCTGGCTGATGCTGAAATTCCTGCCGACCAATCCGTTCCGCGACTTCGTCTCGATCCTGTTTCGCGCTTTCCTGCGGCTGGAGGTCGAGGGGCTGGACAATCTCAAGGCCGCCGGCAAGGCGCCGATCCTGGCGCTCAACCATGTCAGCTTCCTCGACGGCCCGCTGGCGCTGACGCTGACCGACGAGGAGCCGGTCTTCGCCATCGACTACACGATCGCCCAGGCCTGGTGGATGAAGCCCTTCATGAAGCTGGCCCGCGCGCTGCCGCTCAATCCGGCCAAGCCGATGTCGACCCGCACGCTGATCAAGATCGTGCAGGGCGGCGATCCGCTGGTCATCTTCCCCGAGGGACGCATCACCGTGACCGGCGGCCTGATGAAGGTCTATGACGGCGCCGCCATGGTCGCCGACAAGACCGGCTCGATGGTGGTGCCGGTGCGCATCGAGGGGCTGGAGAAGAGCTATTTCTCGCGGCTCTCCTCGCAGCATGTGCGCCATCGCCTGTTCCCGAAGGTCAAGGTGACCATCCTGGAACCGGTGAAGCTCGAAGTGCCGCGGGAGCTGAAAGGGCGCCAGCGCCGCGCCGCGGCGGGCGCAGCACTCTATCAGGTGATGTCGGACCTCGTCTTCCGCACCCAGGACATCGACAAGACGGTGCTTCAGAAGATCATCGAAACGGCCAACGAGCGCGGCATGAAGGAGCTCGCCGTGCAGGATCCCGTCACCGGCTCGCTGAGCTACGGCAAGCTGCTCACCGCCGCCGCCGTGCTCGGCGAAAAGTTCGAGCATCTCTACGCCGGACAACAGACGCTGGGCATCATGCTGCCCAACGCCAACGGTTCGTGCGCGACGCTGCTCGGCGTCATGTCGGCCGGCAAGGTGCCCGCGATGATCAACTTCACCGCGGGCGCGGCGAACATCCTGTCGGCCTGCAAGGCGGCGGGGGTGCGCACCGTGCTCACCTCTCGCGCCTTCGTCGAACAGGCAAAGCTCGGGCCTGTGGTCGAGGAGGTCGGCAGGTCGGTCGACATCGTCTGGCTGGACGACCTGCGCGCCACGATCGGCCTCAAGGACAAGTTGCTCGGCCTCCTGCGCAAGTCGACGCCGCGGGTGGCGCGCAAGGCGGACGACGCGGCGGCGATCCTGTTCACCTCGGGCTCGGAAGGCACGCCCAAGGGCGTGGTGCTGACCCACCGCAACATCCTGGCCAACGCCGCCCAGGCCGCGTCACGCATCGACTTCCACTCGGGCGACAAGGTGTTCAACGTGCTGCCGATCTTCCACTCCTTCGGCATGACGGCGGGCACTGTGCTGCCGCTGATCTCGGGCGTGCCGGTCTATTTCTATCCCTCGCCGCTGCACTACCGCATCGTGCCGGAACTGATCTATGGATCGAACGCGACGATCATCTTCGGCACCGATACCTTCCTCGCCGGCTATGCGCGCACCGCGCATCCTTACGATTTCCGCTCGGTGCGCTACTGCTTCGCCGGCGCCGAGCCGGTCAAGGCCGCGACGCGCACGACCTATATGGAAAAGTTCGGCCTGCGCATCCTCGAGGGCTACGGCGTGACGGAAGCGGCGCCGGTGATCGCCATCAACACGCCGATGTACAACAAGTCGGGCAGCGTCGGCAAAATCATGCCCGGCATGGAATATCGCCTGGATCCGGTGCCCGGCGTCGAGGAAGGCGGACGGCTCTTCGTGCGCGGTCCGAACGTCATGTCGGGCTATCTGCGCGCCGAGAACCCGGGCGTGATCGAGCCGCTGAAAGACGGCTGGCACGACACCGGCGACATCGTCACCGTCGACGACGCCGGCTTCATCTCGATCCGCGGCCGTGCAAAGCGCTTTGCAAAGATCGGCGGCGAGATGATTTCGCTGGCGGCGGTCGAGGCGCTGGCGGGTGAACTCTGGAAAGGCTCGCCGGCGGCCGTCGCGACGGTGCCCGACGCGCGCAAGGGCGAAAAGCTGATCCTGATCACGGAAGCTTCCGGCGCGACCCGCGCGGACTTCCTCGCCTTCGCCAAGGCGAATGGCGCCATGGACCTGATGGTGCCGGCCGAGGTGCGCGTCGTGCCGAAAGTGCCGGTGCTCGGTTCCGGCAAGCTCGACTTCGCCGGCGTGACCAGGATGGTGCGCGGCGACGAAGAGCTGAAGGTCAAGGCCGCCTGACCCGGACACTGGAACAGGCCGGCGACAGAGGCCGGCTTGTTCCTCTCCGCCGTCGTGGCGGAGATGATCGGCATATCCAAGGCGCATCCGGGTGCGCTTGCCCTCAAAGAAAAAGGCCGGGCGCGAAAGCGGCCCGGCCAAGCATGAAGGTCATAACCTTCAGAGGGGAACATCGCCCGGCGCAATGGGAGGAAAACACCGAGCGATGACGTCTATTTGGGGTCTCGACGGACTATTTTCCACGAACGAAATTCCAAAAAAACAAGAAATGCGGAAAAATCTCGCTCCGATACATCTCAATCATCAGCCGGCGGCCGATGCTTTTCCAACAGATCGGCATAGTGGCGGCGCGCGACGTCGGGGTGGGATCTCAGCCGGCTCTTCAGCACGTTGGTCCCGACATTGCGGAACAGCGGGTTGTCGGGGTCGCTGGCCGGGCCGCGCGCTTCGGCCGCCAGTTCGTCGGGAAGGTCGAGCAGCGGGATCTTCGCGTCGAGACGGGCGCCGAAGAAGAAGGGAACCGAAATCCGCTCGACACCCGCGGGCGGCGTAACGACACGGTGCACGGTCGCCCTGAGATAGCCGTTCGATGCCAGTTCGAGCAGCTCGCCGATGTTGACGACAAGCGTTCGCGGGATCGGGTCCACATTCACCCAACTGCCGTCATATTCGACCTGCAGGCCCTTGTTCTCGTCCTGCAGCAGTAGGGTGAGAAAGCCGCCGTCCTTGTGCGCGCCGACGCCCTGGTCGTCGCCGGTGGTGCTGCGGCCGGGATAGCGCACGATCTTCATGCGATGGTTCGGCTCGCCGCGATAGATCGGATCGAAGGCATCCTCCGGCTGGTCGAGCGCCGCCGCGAAGGCCTTGAGCAGCCGGATCGCCACGTCGATCGCCTTGGCCTGCCAGGCAAGCAGCGCGGGTTTGAGATCGGGAAGCGCCGCCGGCCACTGGTTGGGGCCTTGCAACCGTGTCCAGGCCGGCACCCCCTGCTCCTGCGCAATGGGCGCGCGCTCGACGCCGATGTCGAGTTGCTCACGCCAGTCGGCTCTGCCTCTGGTCAGTTCGCCGCCGGCGCGCGTGTAGCCACGGAACTGCGGCGACTTCACCATTTCGATGGGGAGCTTGTCGGCTTACG
>JAFKFE010000395.1:4842-10832 GCA_017308345.1 Alphaproteobacteria bacterium
GGGTGATGCCATGGCCGCTGAGATAGAAGAAGCCGACATCGCGGGCGGCGGTGCGCAGGTCGAACAAGAAGGTCCGAAGCTCCGACGGGCCCTGCTCCAGGCGGTCGAGATCGAGCACCGGGATTATTCTGGGCATGGACAGGCTCCTCTTGGCGGTAACCCTTCTTCGCAATTCCGGGCGGAAAACCCGAGCGCCTTTGCTGGAATTGCTCCAGACCGTCATGACGTTCCGTTGAATCGCCATCACGATCTAACTCTTTGTTGGGACGTGATCTTTCTACGAAGACCAGCTCCAACTTTTCGGGATCATGCTTTAGCATCCCGCCGCACGATGGCATGCGCGCCGTTGCGGGTGAAGAAACGCACCGACCAATCTCATTGCAAACGGCGCAAGCCGGCGCTCAATTCCCTGCCTTTGGGGGAAATTGCGTTCTATGCGGCCGCCGCATCCGGGCGAACCGGTCCCGACCCTGGTGAAGGTCGAAACGGCAAACGCTCAGGAGGCCTGCTGCGCGGCGCGCCAGCTCAACCGATCGCTTCCCCGCAAGCGAGGCACCGTCGGCAGGCCCCGAGCTTCCTGAACGCCGAAGCCCAGTCGCGCCAGGCTGGCTCTTGCCAGGGCTGCATTGCTGTCGATGACGAGCAATCCGTTCGTGTCGTTGAGGCTCGCCGCCACCACCGACAATTCGGTGCAGCCGAGAAGTGCCGCGTCGGCGCCGGCCACTTGCGCGAGATGAAGCGCGCGTTCGGTCTCGGCCGCGGCTTCGGCGATCGACCCGGCCTTGACGAGCGCGATTGCGCTGTCGACGCGTCCCTGGAATTCCGCGTCCGCCGGAACGCAGGGTTCGAATCCCGCAGCCGATATCCTGTCCTGATAGAAGCCGGAGACCAGCGTACCCCGGGTTGCAAGGTTCGCAACCCTGCCACGCTCAAGGCCGCGACGGATGTCCGCCACCACCGCGTCGCCGATATGGATGATCCCGGCCCGCGAGTTCGCCGCCAGCCTGTCGTACCAGTGATGGGCGGTGTTGCAGGGCATGGCGATGCAGGCAACGCCGAGCGCGTTGAGCGTCGAGACCGCGGCCGTCAGCGGCGCCAGCGGCCCGTCCTCACCGGCCAGGATCGCTTCGGTCCTGTCGGGCAGTTGCGGCACGCTGAGAATGACGGCCGGCACATGCTCGTTGTCGCGCAGCGCATCGGTCATCCGGGTCAGCTTGAAGTAGAAGTCGGCCGATGCCAGCGGCCCGAGACCGCCGATGATGCCAAGCTGAGGACGGATGCTGTCGTCGATCATCGGACAGGCTCGGCCTCGAACTCTTCCGCCTCGGCTTCAGCGGGCTGCGTGGCGTCCTCCCTGTGGTTGGGCGCGATCATTGCCGTGCTCGCCGCCACGGTGCAGACGCTGGACAGCGTCATAAACGTATCGACGGCCGCGTCCACCGCGACGAACAGGGCGAACGCCGCCTCGAAGGGAAGCTTGAGATAGCCGCAGACGATGGACATCTGGGACAGGATAAGCAGGCTGCCCATGCCGCCTGTCGTCAGCGCCAGGAGCGCGGAGACGGTGCCGACGAGCAGGAGGTCCGGGATCGCCAGCGAATGGCCGTAGAGTTGGGCGATGAACAGCGCGCCCGAGGTGTAGACCAGCGCCGGGCCTGTCCGCAGCAGCGCTGCCTGCAGCGGCACGAGCAGTTCGACCACCACCAGGTTGAATCTCAGCCGCTCGCTCAGCAGGTTGATGACCCACGGAAGCGACGCGACGGAGGAGCGCGTGGTGATGGCCACCATCAGAAGCGGCTGGCAGGTCTTGATCGTGGCCCAGTAGCTTCGACGCGACCTGATCGCGATGACGGCAAAGGCGCCGGCGAGAAATGTCAGGCATGAAAGCCCCATCACCAGCAGGTAGCCACCCATCAGCATCAGCGGCTTGGTGCCGGTCGACGCGGTCTGGTCCGCGATCAGGATGAAGGTGGCGAAGGGCAGTCCCCAGACGAACCAGTTGGTCAGCACCGTGCAGGCCCTGTACACAGCGTTGAGCGCCTGCGACAGGCTCATCGACGAAGGCTGCGGGATCCTGCCCATCGCCAGCCCGAAAAGCAGGCAAAACAGCAGGACCTGGATGGTCTGGCCCGAGGCCAGCGCGTTGAAGACGTTGTTCGGCACAAGGTCCAGGAAGATCGAATGGCCGCTGTTCGGGTCGCCGGTGGATGGCGGCGGCTGGAACGGGAAGGCGAGATCGGTGGATACGCTCCCTTGCGAATTGATGAACTCGCCGAGTTCGATGCGCGACTGCGGGTTCTCGATCTGGCCGGGCTTGAGGATCAGCGAATAGGTGCCGCTGACCAGCACGGCGAGGAACGATACGACCAGGACGGCGATGCCCACCTTGCCCAGGTAGCGGACCGATTTCGGGTCCTGGACCATCGCGGTGATGGAGAAGATGACGGACGAGACCAGGTAGGGCAGCACGACCATCTTGAGGAAGTTCAAGTAGATCTGGGCGACGGGGCTGATCGCGTGGGCGAAGGCCGGGTAGTAGAGGCCGCACAGGATCCCGGCCAGGATCATGATCATCGTGGTCAACGGCGAGCGCAGTATGCGCTTCGCCGCCAGGCGCCAGTCGAAAGGCAGGGGAGCGGCTACGTCCGAGATCGCCATCGTCAGGCCTTGCTCCCCTGGCGGTAGCGCGCGATGATCTCGTCGGTGTTGAGGACCTGCTGGCCCTTTGCCAGATCGAGATAGAGATCGACGAAGGCCGCCAGGTGCGGATTGTCCGGGCGGACGCCGACCGCGATCGTGTCGACCTTGTCCGTCAACGTGATCGAGCGCGCGACGACCGTCATCGACGGATCGTCGACCATGAGCTTCTTGATCTCGAAATCATCACGATAGGCCAGGTCGATCGTGCCGTTGCGGATCGCATCGATGACCGTATTCCAGCCCGCGAAGCGCTGGATCGTGGCGTGCGGGAAAGTGGTCGCCGCATAGGTGGCGAAGGACGAGCCTTCGATCACGCCGAGATCGCCCGAGAAATCGCGGATGATCTGCTCCGGCGGCTTTCCCTGCGCGATGCGCGCCAGGTTGAGGCGATTGGCGAGCAGGCCCTGATGCAGCATGGCGTAGGGCCGGGAATAGAGGATCGAGCGGCCGCGCTGAAGAGTGCGGCTGAGCTTGCCGATCGCCAGGTCCGCCTGACCGGACGTCAGCTTTTGCACCATGGCATCGAAGGTTACGGCGGACCGGTCGAACACCGGTTCGACGCCAAGCTCCGCGGCTATGCCGCGCGCCAGGTCCATGTCGATGCCCTTGTCTCCCGAGCCGTCGGCCGGGAAGAACGGATCGGAAGCGAAGGCCGGCATCGCTATGCGAAGCTTGTTGTCGCTGACGATGGGTTTTGCAGCGTCTTGCGCCTGGGCCGGCGTGGCCACGGCTTGCGCCTGCGCGATCAGCAGCCCTCCGCCTCCGGCTGCAAACAGCGTGCGACGTGTAAGCGGCATGCGCGTTCTCAATTCGTGCAGGAGAGCCGGACAACAAATCTGACCAATGCGCAGTATGCACGTTGAAGTTAAGTAAAGGTATCTTTTATTTTGCGCTTTTTTACATTGCGGATCGCTAAAATGGCACCATGAAATATGCGGTCTTTCTAAAATAATGTGGCCGCGGCAGGCGCGTTGTTGTGCGGTTCGCGCAATGGGTCGTCAGAACGTCTCGACCCAGGGCCTCAACTCGACCTCGAAGCTCCAGGCGCTGCGATGCTGGCGATGGACCGCAAGGTAGGTGTCGGCGATCGCGTCGGGCGAGAGGCGGCGATCAGGCCGGTCGGGCTCGGGCGCCTGTCCGGCCGGCTCGATCTGGCCGTCGATGATGAAATGCGCGACATGAATGTTCTTCGGGGAAAGCTCCCGCGCCATCGATTGCGCCAGCCCGCGCAGGCCGAATTTCGGCATGGCGAAACCGGCCGAACCGGAAAAGCCCTTGAGGCTCGCCGTGGCGCCGGTGAACAGGATCGAGCCGGAGCCGCGCGCAAGAAGCCGGCGCGCCGCCTGCTGGCCGACCAGGAAGCCGCCATAGGCGCCGACGAGCAGGGCCTGCTTGACCGCCTCGGGATCGAGCTCGGCGATCGGCCCGCGCGCGCGGCCGCTGGCGTTGAAGACGGCAATTTCGAGCGGGCCTGCCTTGTCGGCCGCCTCGAACAGCCGCTCGACGGAGGCCCTGTCCGACACATCGGTTTCCACCGTTTGCGCGCCGGTCTCTTTGACCAGAGCAGCCAATTTGTCGACGTTTCGGGCGGCAAGGACGACGCGCAGGCCTTCCTTGGAGAGAAGCCGCGCCAGCGAAGCGCTTAAGCCGGAACCCGCGCCCGCAATCACCGCAACATTGGCCATGACCTACCCTCCTCGCGATACTTTGATGCCGGTGACGCAGGCTCGCGCCTTCGGCGGCAAGAGGCAAGGACGTGGTTGCTCGATTTTCGCCATTTGGCGCAAAAGGCGCCCGCAAGGGAAGCCGCGGAGGACTTGCCTGCCGGACCGATCCGTCCGACACGTGGACGAACGGCGATTCGAGGAACGACCATGGAACCAATCTGGGCCGTCGGGCTGATGACCGGCACGGTGCTCGACGGCAACATCGACGTGGCGCTGATCAAGACGGATGGCGAGCGCATCGCCGACTTCGGCACTTATACTCTCGCCCCCTACCCGCGATCGATCCGTACCTTGCTCGAAGAAACGCTGCGCCAGGCGCGAGCCTGGAATTTCGAGGGACCGGAGCCGGCTATCTTCCGCGAGGCCGAGGAGGCATTGACGCGCGCGCAGTCGGCGGCGGTCAGGGATCTGGTCGAGAGCCAGGGGATGACGATGGCCGACATCGGCATCGTCGGCTTCCACGGCCAGCCGGTGCTGCACCGCGCGCCGCAGCCGGGTCGGATAGGCCGCACGCGCCAGCTCGGCGACGGCGAGCTGATGGCTTCGCTGCTTGGTGCCAAGGTCGCCTACGACTTCCGCTCGGCCGATGTCGCGGCCGGCGGGCAAGGCGCGCCTCTGGCCGCCGCCTATCACGCGGCGCTGCTCAAGGAGGCGGACGCCAGCGGCGAGACCGCCGTGCTCAATCTCGGCGGCGTCGGCAACATCACCTGGTGGGACGGCAAGGAAAATATCGTCGCCTTCGACACCGGGCCGGCCAATGCGCCGGTCAACGATTTCATCAAGTCGAAAGGCCTGGGCGAGATGGACCGCGACGGCAAGCTGGCCGCCGCCGGCAAGGTCGACGAGGAACGGCTCGCCAGGCTGCTTCAGCATCCCTACCTCACCAAGCCCTATCCGAAGTCGCTCGACCGCTTCGACTTCACCGCGGCGATGGCCGAGGGGCTCGGCGCCGAGGACGGCGCGGCGACGCTGACGGCCTTCACCGTGTCGGCCGTCGGCAAGGCGTTGGACCTGTTGCCGCGCCGGCCGAAGCGGCTCGCGGTCAGCGGCGGCGGCCGCCATAACCCGACGATGATGGCGATGCTCGAGCGCCGGGCCGGCGTCGAGGTCGTGCAGGCCGAAACGCTTGGATGGAAGGGCGATGCGGTGGAAGCGGAGTGCTTTGCTTTCCTCGCCGTGCGCGTGCTGCGCGGCCTGCCGATCAGCTTTCCGAGCACCACCGGCGCGCCAAAGCCGATGCGCGGCGGAAAGCTGGCCGGCTGACTCTTTGCTGGAGCATGATCTTATCCGAAAACCGGTTCCCGCTTTTCGGGATCATGCTTTACGGCAGCTTCTTCCGCAGGAATACGCGGCGGCGGCCAATCGGGAAATCCGGCAGTTCGCCGAACGGCTTGTAGCCCTGGCGCCGATAGACCTTCTCGGCGATCGGATTGAAGGTGTCGATCCAGGCGCCGTGGCAACCGCGTGCGATCGCCTCCCGCTCGGCGGCGTCGAGCATGTTCGCGGCCATGCGGCGGCCGCGCAGCCTTTCGTCGACGCACAGCCACTGCACGTAAAGCCAGC
>JAFKFE010000396.1 GCA_017308345.1 Alphaproteobacteria bacterium
GTAGGCGAGCTGGCGCACCGCATACTGGCCGACGCGGGCAAACAGCGCGTCGCGCAACTGGTTGAAGCCGAGCTGGATCAGGCGCAGCACGTTATAGGCGATGACCAGCGCCACCGGCGCAAGCAGGAAGGCCGGCAGCGGCGGGGGCGTCTTCGAGGCATGCGCCAGCGCGTCCGTCGCCCATTTGAAGAAATAGGGGCCGGCGACCAGGGTGACCTTGGCCACGACCAGGAGCAGCGTCGCCCAGGTCACGCGGGCTCTCAGATCGGCGCGCTCGGCCGGCCACATATAGGGCCACAGGTTGCGCAATGTGGTGAGGGTGCCGGCTTCGGCGGATACGGTCTTTTCGGCCACTAGTCTTGCCTTTTGGGTGAGAGGGTCAGCGGCTGGGGCAGCAGGCGTTGACGAGTTCAGTAAGGGAAGCGGAGACGCCGGCGAGCGCTGCGTGATCGACCGCGTAGCGCGAGCGCTGGCGGTCGGCCTCAAAGCGCACCAGCCCCGCTTCGACCAGCACCTTCAGGTGCTGCGAAACGGTCGACTGGGCGAGGTCCAGACGGTCGACGACTTCACGGCAGGAGCAGCAGCGGCTGGCGGAAAGATGTTTCAGTATCTCGATACGCGCCGGGTGCGACAGTGCCGCAAGCCGCGCGGCGATGGCGCGGCTATCGGATACGCGGCTTTCGGAGAGGGATTCGGTCATCGTCCATCGGCGATAGACGATGAAGGGAGAGAGGGCAAGCTAGGCGGATGGGTAGCGAGCCAATCTCCCCCCTTTGTGGGCCCTCGTGGGGGAGATCAGCTAATCGCCCCTCTACTCCGTCTTCGGCGCGGTCATCTGATCGCCCATCGCCTTCATGTCGGCGTCCTCGCCTTCCTTGGACTTGGACGGCACCTTGAACACCTGGCCCGGCCAGATGCGGTCGGGATCGCGGATCTGGTCCTGGTTGGCGAGATAGATGGTGGAATAGCGCACGCCATGGCCGTAGACGCGGCGCGAGATGCGCCAGAGCGTGTCGTTGCGGCGGATGATGACGGCGCCGTCGGCATGTTCGAGCTTCGGCGCCACGGTCTCGGGCACGTCGGTCGAAGGCGTCGCCTCGGCAACCTTGGCGGGGGCCTCGGCGGCTGCCGGTGCCGTTGGCTTTGCCGCATCGGCGGTCGTTACGGCAGGCGTGGAGGTTTCGGCCGGCTTGGCCTCGCCAGCCTTCGTCTCGCCAGCTTTCGTCTCGCTTGGGGCGACAGCGGCGATCGACTCGCCTGGCTCGCGCTCGAACGGCACAGCGGCGCGCGCGACGACCTTGACGCCGTCACTGTCCAGGCCGTCGACATGGATGGTGTAGTTGCCGACCGGAATGTCGCGCGTCGCTTCGATCAGGAAATGGCCATCGGCGGAGGTCTGCGCATCGCCGAGCAGGATGGCGTCGGCATAGGCGCGCACCTTTCGGCCGGGATCGGCGGTGCCGGCGACGAAAATCTTGTTGCCGTCGATCTCGACCGCCTCGACGGCGATCTTGGGCTCGGTCGCGGCCGTAGCCGTAGCCGGCGCGGGCGCCGGGGCCTGGTCACTGGCCGCGGGCGCGGTAGGCCCGGTCGCGGCGGGTCTCGGCCTGCGGCACGGTGATAAGCTGCGAGGCCTTGCCGGGTTCCTCGACCATCGCCAGCACCTGCCCGGTCGGGCTCTGTGGCACCGAGACGACAGCGGTCTGGGCCGAGGCGACGGCAGTGCCGCCAACCGTCTGGCGCAGCGTGATCGTATAGTCGCCCGGCTTCAGCGGATCGTCCAGAACGATGACGAAAGCGCCGTCGGGGCCGGAATCGGTCGAGCCCAGCACCGTGCCGCCATTGAGTATCTCGACCTTGGCGTTGGGCGCTGCGCTGCCGGCCACGACGATCGAGCCGTTGCTTTCGACACGCACGACATCGAAAGTCGGCAGTGTCGGACCGGCCGCGGCGGCGGGCGCCTGGGCGGCCGGAGCGGTGGCATTGTTGGCGGGCGCCATGGTATTGGCGGGCGCCATTGTGTTCGCCGGAGCCATTGTGTTCGCCGGAGCCATTGTGTTTGAAGGAGCTTGGGGCACGCGCGCTTCCGTGCTCGTGCTGGTGGCTTCAGCCGGTTTGGCATCGGTCTGCGGCAGCGCCGCGATCTGCGCCGGCTTCTGGTTGAGATACGGGTCGAGCGCACCCGACACATAGGCGGTTCCGGCCACGGCCACCGAGCCGCCGGCCGCGAACAGAAACGCCTTCAATGGATTGATAGCCATAACTTTATACTGCCCCCTTAGCCACCTAACGCCCGGTCTAGCGTGTTTTCTCCAAGCTCACAAGAAAAAGCCCGTCCGCGGTCTTGACCGCGCCAACCGTCCCCATCACCAATCATCGCTATGAACACGATTCGATCCGTCTGCGTTTATTGCGGCTCGTCTCCGGGCCGCGACGAGGCCTATATCAAGGCCGGCCACACGCTTGGCCGCTCGCTTGCCAAATCCGGTTTGCGCCTCATCTATGGCGGCGGCACCAAGGGCATCATGGGCGCTGTCGCCGACGGCGCGCTCAAGGCCGGCGGCAAGGTCACCGGCATCATCCCGCGCTTCCTGATCAACAAGGAGGCGACCGAAACCGCCCTCGACAAGCTCGACGAGCTTCTGATCACCGACAACATGCACGAGCGCAAGCACAGCATGTTCGAAAAATCCGACGCCTTTGTGGCGCTGCCGGGCGGCATCGGCACGGTGGAGGAAATCGTCGAGATCATGACCTGGGCGCAACTCGGCCATCACCGCAAGCCGATCGTCTTCGCCAACGTGAAGGGTTTCTGGGACCCGATGCTGGCGCTGATCGAGCACATGTCGGAGGA
Organism: Alphaproteobacteria bacterium; assembly: GCA_017308345.1. Lineage (GTDB taxonomy): Bacteria > Pseudomonadota > Alphaproteobacteria > Rhizobiales > Rhizobiaceae > Mesorhizobium. The sequence continues at coordinate 2,855 of JAFKFE010000396.1, forward strand.
AGGCTTCATCCACACCGCGCACCGGGTCAAGCCGCTGGTGGTCAACGACCCGGAAGCGATCGTCGCCGCCATCATGGTGGCGGGCTCGGCGGTTGACGCACCGACGGAAGGGGTGCAGTCGGTGATAGATAAGATGTAAGGTGAGTAGTGAGTAGTGGAAGTCTAGATCCCTCCAACCAATATCTCCCCACTACTCACTACTAACTACAAACTACTATTCGCCATTCACCGCCTTCCTCAAATTCCCAATCACCGCCCTCCGATCGTTGCGCCGCCAGGCGAGATGGATCGATACGCTGCGTTTGAACCAAGGCAGGTCGCGGAAGATCACGCCGGGGGGCGCCGCGCTTCGCAGGCTTTCCTGAACCGTGGCAAGGCCGAGGCCGGCGCTGACAAGGCCGAGCGAGGTCAAGGGATCGGCCGTCTCATAGGCGATGTCAGGCATGAAGCCTGCTCTCGCGCAGGCGGCGATGAACTCGGCGCGGTTGGTGTCGCCAGGCTGGCGCACGACGGTGATCCAGACGCGGCCGTCGAGATGGTTGGGGGCGATGTCGGCTATAGCGGCCAACGGATCGTCCTCCGGCACCGCAAGCACCAACGGCTCGCGCCGCACAAGCGTGCTCTCGATATCGGGGTCGCCATCCGGCGCCGGCGAATAGACGAAACCGAGATCGAGGATGCGCTGCCTCAGATCCTCGAGTTGCGCCGCGCTTCGCCGGCTGCGCAGGTGCAGATGGAAATCCGGCCGCGCGCGGCGGAAATCCTTCAGCATGGCGGCGACAAGCCCGGAATGCACCGCGCCTTCGACATAGCCGATGGCCAGGCTGCCGGCACTCCCGCTGGCAAGGTTGCGGCCGAACTCTTCCAGCCGCTCCGCATTGGCGAGCAATGCGCGGGCCTCGGCAAGAAAGGCCCTGCCCTCCGCATTGAGATGGACGCGCTGCCTTGCCCGCTCGAACAAGGCCACGCCGATCTGTTCCTCGAGCTGCATGATCTGACGGCTGAGCGGCGACTGGGAGATATGCAATTGCTCGGCGGCGCGGCCCACATTGCCGGCCTCGGCGACCGCGACGAAATACCTTATCAAGCGTAGGTCGAGCATTTTTCCCACCATATAGATCCTGGAAGGTCTTAACTTTAGCCTAATCAGTCTTGGACAGTCTGGCCAGCCGGCGCGATATCTCCCGCACCAACCAGCGATAAGGAGATCGCCATGCAGTTCTTTGCCTTGCTTGCCCGCAACACCCGCAAGTTCAGTGAAGCCGATTTCGCGCCGCTGCTGCCGCCGGAGTCCGAGCAGCGCAAGACCCTCTACGCGCAGGGCGCCGTGCGCCAGATCTGGAACCGGGGCGACATTCCCGGCAGCGGCATGATGTTCGAGGCCGCGGACGAGAAGGAAGTGCGCGGCCACCTCGCCACCCTGCCGCTGATCGAAGCCGGCATGATGGAGATCGCCGCGATCGTGCCTCTCAATCCCTATCCTGGTTTCGGTCCCAAGCGGTGATTGGCGCCGCCAACAGGAGGCCGCGGATCACGCGGCCCCAACGGCCCGGTGGTCGCAGAGCCGCGCCGCATTTGCGACCGTAACGTCATCGGCCTGATCGCACTCTCGTACGCGATGACGATGCCCGGCAACGGGCCTTGACTTACTTCGACCTGAATATCGTCTGGCCGACAAAGCCGACGGGTTAAAGCTCGCCCTAAAGATCACAATCGCTCGGGCGCCGCCCTCCCCGCCAGCACATTCGCATTAAATCTCCGTTTCGGAACCAAGCCGCCGCATCGACGTTGCTTCACACACGAAAACAATTTTTGGAGATCGTTATGCTGCGAGGCGGATTGCTTTGGCTGATCGGGATTCCTTTGCCCGTCATTCTTATTCTTTGGTTGCTCGGCTATCTTCACTAGCCATCGGCCTTCACTAGCCATCGACAGGAACAGGCCGGGGTCGGCAACCGCGCCCCGGTCTCGCAAGTTCAGCCGGCGCCAGTCAGTTCCACGGCCGTGCGCACGCGGGCAAGCACTTCGCTGAGCATCTCGTGCATCGCCTCGCGCGCCCCGGCCGGGTCGCCAGCCTCGATCGCTTTCAGCACCTTGCCGTGCGCGTCGAGGTCGCCCACCGGCTGGCCGAACAGCGCATTGGTGGTCGGCACGCTGTATTGCAGAGCGGTGTGGATCAGCGCCGAGAGCGGCAGGAAGAAGCGGTTGCCGGTGGCGGCAAGCACCGCTTCATGGAAGGCGGCGTCCGACAGTACCGGATCGCCCTGGCCCAGGGATGCGGCGCGCATCGCCTCGAAGGCCTCGCGGATGGCGGCGATTTCGTTGGTGTCGTTGCGGTTCGCGGCGAGTGCCGCCGCCTCGCATTCGAAGGCCAGGCGCACTTCCAGGAGCTCGGCGATGAAGTGGCGCGGCGTGGCGCTCTCGCGCAGCCAGCCCAGCACCGAGGGGTCGAGAAAATTCCAGTCCTTCAGCGGGCGGATACGCGAGCCACGTCGCGGGCGGGTGACCAGCAGGCCCTTGGCCCACAGGATCTTCACCGCTTCGCGGGCAGCGCTGCGGCTGGCGCCGAAGCGGGCGCAAATCTCCTCCTCGCCAAGCAAGGTCGCGCCGGGCGGAAACAGCCCGCCTAGAATCTCGCGGCCAAGACTATTGGTTATCTCATCGGTCACCGACGAGGTCTGGTCGCCTGCCATTTGTCCCGGCCCATTCGAGTCTGCCAGCCCAGTGATGAACGGTCAGGTTGATACCTCACCGAACCAGTGGTGTCCATATCATCTGATTTGTCAGATAAATTGTTGAAGCCGCTACGGTTTTCCTGCTAGATCAGGATGATGATTTCGTTGAATCGTCATCCTGACCCAGCTCTGTGTTGGAGCATGATCCTTTCCGAAACCGGTTCCCATTTTTCGGGATCATGCTCCAGCCATGGGGCCAGAAATCCGGGCGAAGCGGCAGAGCTGCCGATCTCGATGATCGTCACCAGGGAAGTCGTTTTGAAAAACAGCTTCCGCCTCGACGTCGCGCCACGGCCCAGCGACAAGCTGCCGCTCGCCCAAGCGCGAAAAGCCTTCGAACTGGCCAGCGACAAACCGCAATCGATGAAGGTGCAAATTGCGTTCCACTGATTATCTCGGCCGTCTCTTCGGCCTCGAAGGCAGGCATGCATTCGTCACCGGCGCCAGCCGCGGGCTGGGCCTCGCCTTCGCCGAAGCGCTGGCCGCCGCCGGTGCCCGCGTCACCATAGGCGGCCGCAAGGCCGGCGAGATCAAGGCCGCCGGCGACCGTTTGCGCGCCGGGGGCTACTCGGTGGCGGAAGCGGTGATCGACGTGACCGACACGCAGTCGGTCGACGCGGCGATCGCGGCGAGCGAAGCCGGCACCGGGCCGATCGACATCCTCATCAACAATGCCGGCATCCAGCGCCGCGCGCCGCTGGAGACTTTTTCCGACGCCGACTGGGACGCGCTGATGGCGACCAATCTCGACGGCGTGTTCAAGGTCAGCCGCGCCACGGCGAAGGGGATGATCAAGCGCGGCAGGGGCGTCATCATCAACGTCTCGTCGGTGCAGAGCGTGCTCGCCCGCCCCTCGATCGCGCCCTACGCGGCGAGCAAGGGCGCGATCACCATGCTGACCAAGTCGATGGCCGGCGAATGGGGCCAGCACGGCGTGCGCGTCAACGCCATCGCGCCCGGCTATTTCAAGACCGAGCTCAATGCGGCCCTGGTCGCCGACGAGAAATTCTCAACCTGGCTCACCGGCCGCACGCCGATGCGGCGCTGGGGCGACGTGGAGGAACTGGCGGGCGCGGCGGTGTTCCTGGCGTCGGATGCGGCAAGCTTCGTGACGGGGCAGACGCTGCTGGTCGATGGCGGGATCACGAGCGTGCTGTGAGGGGAAGCGCGAGGCTTGGCGGTTCCCCGCGTCCCCGCAGGTCAGCCCCCATACGACCGCTGATAGACCTGATCGATGATTTCGTGCACCGCCAGAGCGCTGTCGCCGCGAGGCAGCGGCCCCCCGGACCCGATATCGTCGATGAAGGATGAGACGCATCGTTTCCACGCCGCCGTCAGGTCGGAATGATCGCCGGCCACCGCCATGGGCCGCGAATTCAGATCGGCATCGAAATAGTGCAGAGGCTGCTGGTCGCCATTGGCTTCGGGCCAGTAATCCAGCCCGCCTTTGTCGCCGATGACGCGCACGCGGTTCTCGTCGGGGCCGGCATAGGCCCAGGCCACATCGCATCTTATCTCGACACCCTTGTCCGAACGCAGACAAAGGCTCGCCCGATCCTCGACATCGAATTGGGTTTCGGGCGTCTCGACCGGCTGATGCGGGCTCCAGTCGCCGAGCCCTTTGCCAAGGAGACCGAAGCTGCGCCAGATGCGTGAATCAGTCACGGCGGCGCCTGCGCTCCCGGACAGCCACAAAGCCAGATCGATGACATGCGGGCCGAGGTCCGCCAGCACGCCGCCGCCCGCCGTCCGCCTGCGGGTGAACCAGGTTCCGAAACCGGGGATGCCGGCTCGCCGCAGCATGCTCACCTCGACGGTCTGAACATTGCCGATGCGGCCGGCCTCGATGATTTCCCTCATGAACCGCATGGACGGCCGGTGGCGCTGTGGCAGGTTGACGGCGAAGCCGACACCCGCGGCCGAGGCGCCATTCACCATCGCCCGGGCATCCTCGAGCGACGTCGCGAGCGGCTTTTCCATCAAGATGT
>JAFKFE010000397.1 GCA_017308345.1 Alphaproteobacteria bacterium
TAGTCCTGGTGCTCGGGCTCGGCTTCCCAGAAGGGGCCGATCGGAGCAAGCTCGGTGACGACCTTGCCGGGCCACAGCCCGGACGCGTCGACGTCGGCTATCGTGTCCTCGGCGATCCGCTTCTGCTCATCGCTGGCGTAGTAAATCGCCGAACGATAGCTCATGCCGATGTCGTTGCCCTGGCGGTTCCTGGTCGTCGGATCATGGATCTGGAAGAAGAATTCGAGCAACGTGCGGAAACTGGTCCTGGACGGGTCGAAGATGATCTCGATCGCCTCGGCATGGGTGCCGTGGTTGCGGTAAGTGGCGTTGGCCACATCGCCGCCGCTATAGCCGACCCGGGTCGAAAGAACGCCGGGCAAGCGTCGGATCAGATCCTGCATGCCCCAGAAGCAGCCGCCGGCAAGGACCGCGCGCTCGGTGGAAGAAGCCATGTCACACCTCCTTTGGATTGCTCCATAGATAGGCGTTCCGGCCGGGTTCTTCCAGCGGCGAAGCTACACGATCAGGTGTCCGAAGTCGGCCTGAACCGTCGGATCACCACTTCGAAGACGATGTCCGATATCCACATGGCCGAGACGCCGATCAGGAAGGCGGCGGCGAGCGTGGTGGTGTCGTCGGCGGCGTCTGGCATCGGCAGGCCGCTTGCCTGAACCCAGGCGACGGCGGGCAATGTCAGATAGGCGGCGGCCAGAGCGCCGCAGATGGGTGAGGCAACCATCTCGCGCAGCTTGTAGCGATGGCGCGACAGAGCCCGCAGCACGCCGCCGGCGAGCCCCGCCGCCACGACCTGGCCCTTGATGCCCAGAAGATCGAAGATGTCGTGCATCAAGGCCTCCAGCCGCAGAGTTTCTCGCCCTTGCGGTTGTGCGCGAGCAGTGCCCTCGCCTCCTGGTCCGACAGCGCGTCGACAGCCCCGGCGGAAAGGCGCATCGGGGAAGCGACGGCGCAGAAGCCGCCTTTGGCCGTCGCGCAGCCGGCAAGCGCGGCAGCGATCGCCGCGACGATCAATCCCTTGCCCATGACTTGAGCTCCTTCCTGACCGCGTCAGCCGACAAGGCGCCGATGTCGTTGTCGACCTGGTCGGCGATATTGCGGGCCGCGGCCTCCGCTTCCGCCTGTTTGCCGCGCTCGGCCCTTGCGCCGGCGAGGCGCTGATGAAAGCCCCAGCCGCACCGGTCGGTCGAACATTTTGCCCGTCCACCAGTCCGGATAGCGGCCGGTGAGGTGCATGGCCCATTCCGCGCCCCCTGCCCTGGTCTTGCCGAGCTGGTTGCCGGCCATGAACAGGCGCTCGCGGTTCGTCGCGCCGGCGGCGTGGAACTCGGCCTGGCGGGCGTAAGGGCGGTAGGCGGCAAGAAGATTATTGCGGCGTCTCTTCTCCACTTCCTCGAGCAGGGCCAGATAGGCGCGCATCGCCGTCGATGAGCGGCCGCAGTCTCGCTTCGAGCCCGCGGATGCGGTTACGGATCTCCTCATCGCTCAACCGGTCGAGATTGTTTTTGTCGGCATCGACATCCTGTGAAAAATCCTTGGGCAGCAGCGTCAGCACCACCTTGAGGTACTGATCGGGCTTCTCGACCCGCACCGCGGCGATGACGCCGGCGCCATGGGCGCGGAAGTCGGCGCGCAGGGCCGCCGCGAAGTCGTCGACGAGCGTCTTTCGCGGCCGCTTCGGGCGGGCAGCCCTGGCGGCGGCTTCGGACCCGCGCCCCGCCCGCTTCGCGCCGGCTGGCTTGCGGCGCGCGGGCCTGCTTGCGTCAGTCATGGGCGACCACGTTGGACGGCGCCTTTGCCGCCTTCGCCTTGCGGGCCTTGCGCGCCGGCTTTTTTCGCGGTCTGGCGCGGGCGGGCTTCGCGGGCTCCTCACAAGGGGCCGGCGCGGCCGTCGCCTTCAGCTTGGCGGTGGCCTCACGCACCGCCGACGGGCTAAGATCGCGGCGTGGAAAACCGAAGCCGCCGACCGCGTCGACCGGACCGCCGCGCACCATGCCGATGCGCACGCCCGGCGCGACTTCCTCTACCCTGCCGGCGCGCGGCCGGCTGGACGTTTCGAACTCACCGATGCCGCTGACGATCTCCTGGCCGTCATCGCTGGTAATGAGGGTGGCGTAGCGTGGCATTCGCTTCTCGTGGAGTTGCGCAAAAAAGGGAAAGACCGCATCCGGTCACGCCGGACGCAGGGGTCGGCGGAAAAGAAAAACCCGCCGGGCGGCGGGTCGTTGGCGCAAATCAGCACCATGAATAAAATCATAGCATAGCTGCCCCCACCCGGCAATAGGTTTGAGGCATATTTTCCTATGTTGCAAATCCGACGACCGATCGAAACGTCGGGATTTTCTCGGAACAATCGTTCGCCCGAGCGGTTCAATCCTTGGTCGCAGCGCGACAATCAGATCAACCGAAGGAGAAGAACAATGCTTACGAGGATCCTTGCAGCTTCCGCACTGACCATCGGCCTCGCCACGGCGGCGATGGCCCAGAACGCCGACACCGGCGCCACTTCGGGCAGCGGCCAGAGCGTGACCGTGAACCCGACCACGCCCGCCAATCCCTCGCCCGACCAGGCTTCGCCCGATACCGGCACGACCGGCAGCATCACCACCGGCGACATGAATTCGAACGCCGACAGGAACTGCCCGGACGTCGCGCAGGGCGCACAGGGCGATGCCACCACCGCCACGGCGGGCACCATGCAGCCAAACGTCAACGACAATCATTGCGGCAAGTAAGCCCGCGGGAGCCGATCGTCTAGCGGCAAACGGGCCGCGGGGCCTCTCCTCGCGGCCCGTCCTTTGCGTGAACACGTCGAGAACCCGGCCGCAAAAGCATCCAGCGGGAACCATGCGGCTTCCCGGCCGTTGCAAGGAGCAAAAGGAGAAAGCCAATGGCAGACAACGAAAGCATGACCGGCAACGCGGCCAACGGAGCGAGCAAACCTGCCGCAAGCGCGACGCGGACGCGCAGCGCGGCCTCGCGCGGCAACACGCGCTCCTCCAAGACCTCCGAGGACGCGATGAAGAAGCAGATCACGGAATTGAAGCGCGAGGTGAGCCGGCTGAACCGCGCGCTTTCCGAGCAGGCCGAGGAGGCCGCCGAAACCGCGCAGGGCTGGTACCGGAACGCGGCCGGCCGCGCCTCGAACCTCTACAGCGGCGCCTCCGATCGTGCTTCGCGCGCGGCGAGCCAATTGCGAACCCAGGCGCACAGCGTCTCGGAAACAGTGCAGCAGAACCCCGGCACATTCTCGACGGCCATGATATTCGGCGGCCTGGTCGGGCTGCTGGCCGGCATGGCGATCGGCAGGAACTCCGGCCCGGATCCGGACTGGCTGCATCGCTGGCATCGATAGGTTTCCCGCCCTGGCCACATACAGCCGGGAGGGTCGAGAGTAGTAGCGAAGGCTGCCTTGCAGCCGCGCGGAAGAGCGGTCGGGCCGTCGCGCCCGGCCTTTTTTCTTTCTTATCCGTACCGGACTTTCTCATTTCCAGGTTGTGCCATCGGCGCCCTTTTGCTGTGGCCGGTTGTCCCCGGTCTGGTCATTAGCCGGGGCTTATGGGATCATTCCCTAAGGGAATCGCGGAGGGCAGCATGGATAGACCTGCCATGGCATCCGTCTTTCGGATGCGGCATGTGCCAGCAAGCATTTCGGGCGTTCGCAGCCTTGGCCGAGGCCAGGCCGATCCGATCTTCCATTCGAGACCACTCGGCGAGGCGATCCGCTTCATCGCCCAGGCCGAGGGCCAGTACGACCTCAGCGCCGTCGCCATCTTCTACGGCGACCGCCAGACGCCGCCGCTCGGCCAGCAGGAGATCAGGCAGATCTGGAGCGAGTATGGCGAGCGGCTGATGGAGGCGTAGCGGCGCGGGCTTGCCCGTCCGGATCGTAAACGCCGCTCATGCGTTCTTGTGGCGAGGTCAATGGGAGGAACGCCATGAACGTCGCCAATCTCCAGCTCGAGGGCCTGCTGATGGCCGTCGCCGCGATCAACCATGTGCTGGTCAAGAAGGGCGTGCTGACCGTCGAGGAGATCGACATCGCGCTGCGCAAGGCCGAGGCCGGCGAGACCGGCGAGGAGCGCTCGGAGGCGATTTCCGCCTCGAACCGCGACGCCATCAATTTCCCGATCCGCCTGCTCGAGCTCGCCAACCAGTGCCAGCCCGAAGCCGACATGCCGTCCTTCTCCAAGCTGGCGCGCATGGTGGGCCAGATGAAGGAGCCGTACAACGACCAGATGTGAGGTGATGATCAGGATCTAGCGCCGCCTAGAGAATCCAGCCAATGTTGGCGGCGGGAGACTCCTTGGGGGCGTGCATGAATTACTGGTTGAAGTGGCTGTTGATCAATATCGCCGCCCTTGCCGCTGCTACCATGATTGGCTTGATTGCGCTCTCGCAGGTCTATGTTTTGAAAATCACCGTCGGCCGCAACCCGGCCGCCCCGTTCCTCCTGGCCTTTATCGTTTCCTTCATCGTGGCCTTTTCCTCCCCGGCAACACGGTTCAAGCCGCGATTTATAGTCCTAAGCAGTATATTCTTGGGTGAATTCGTTCTTTCGTTTGCGGTCACCCATGTAATGCTTCTATTGATCAGCGCCTATTGGGGAGGCGATGTCGAAGCTTTCAAGCCTTGGGCATATGCCGGGCTGCTCGTCCCTTTCATAACAGGTGTGACCGGCTTCCTGGTATTGCGGCGATATCGCCTCCCCGACGTGGCGGAGGTGTTCCGGTAGGGTCGGGCCTATGGCCGATCTTTCGACCAAAACTTGCGACGAGTGCGGGAGCACTTACTTCGCCGAGACCAGTGCAATGGCTAATCTCTGCCCTGAGTGCGCCCACCGCCTCTATGGCTATGCCAATTACGATCACCGGCTTGAAGACGGGCAATGCCTTGCCTGCGGCTGGGATGGCAGCCGTTCGAAGTTGATCGCCCGCCTGATTTCATCATTCATGCCCGGCCCGGCCAGCCCTGCTTGAGCGCGAGCACGCTGCCCGGCCCGTGGACGGCCGCGTAAAGCAGCCCGGCGGCAAACGGGAAATGCGACATGAAGGCGCCGAACTCGGCCTGGTCCGCAGTCCAGTGCGACGGGCCATGGAAGGCGAAACCCAGAAAGGTGACATAGACCGCGCCGATCAGCGCCAGTGGTGTCATGAAGGCTCCGGTGAGGAAGGATATTACCAGCAGCGTTTCAAGGATCGCCGCGCACCAGGCGAGGAACAGCGGAAACGGAAAGCCGGCGGCGGCGATGTAGCCCGCGGTGGCGCCCATATCCATCAGCTTGAAGGCCACGCCCATCGCGAACATGGCGGCGAAGATCAGGCGGGCGATGAGGATGGCGGCGGTCTGCCAGGTCGATTGCGTTTCCACGTTTGTCCCTCCGGGTTTTTGAAGCGGTCGATGCCCCAAGGACGGATGGAGGGAGTGGATTCCGACAGGGGTGGGGAAATTGTTGGGCGGGAGGTGCGCCGCCCTTCCCTTCTCCCGCTGGGGTCCCACAAGGGGAGAAGGGGGAGCCGCGCCCTACCCCGCCTTCGCCTGCGGCGGATGGCTGATCGACTCCCGCACCGTGCCGTACTCGGCGCCCCAGCGGTCGGTCATGTCGCAGCGTATGTCCCACAGCTCGGGGAAGAAGCGGTGGCGAGCGCCGCCTTCGAGGATTTCCACCGGGCGGCCCTTCAGCGATTTCGAGCCCAGCCCGATCGAGCGGTGGATCAGGTGAAGGTGGTTGGCGCGGAATTTCTGGAACAGCTCGTCGAACTCGATCAGCGCCTCGGCGACCACATAGGCGTCGCCGTGGTCGTAATGTTCGTCATAGATGTCCGCCACGGTCAGCCTGCGGCCGTCGAGATAGGCATGCCTGAAGGCCCGCCAGAGATCCGGCGGCAGGCGCAACAGCAGCTTGAAGCCCGGCGATTCCTGGCCGCTGCCGTTGCCCAGTTGCAGGCGGATCTGCTGGTATTCCTTGGGCGACAT
>JAFKFE010000398.1 GCA_017308345.1 Alphaproteobacteria bacterium
TCGTCCAAGTGCTGCCGGGCTACTCCAACCCGACGTCGCCCGTTTCGATGGTGTGGCTCGAAGGGCGGGTGCTGCCGCGAAAGGTCCGCTGCCTGATAGACTATGTCGTGGCCGAAACGCGCGGTGTGATCTGATACCTCAATGCATGCCACAATCTCGCCCTGTTGCGGCCATAATCGATTAACATCGTGATAAGCAATTCCTGTGCACAAAGGGATTGGGGATCAAGGTGTTGCTCGCATCGGCGGACGCTTGGCTCCGCAGGGTGGCGGCACGGTAGGGGACAATCGAAATCATGCAGACTCCGGCGCGCCCGCGTCTTCGTCGCGCTTCTGCTTTCGCCCTGTGCGCCCTTTCGGGGCTGGTGCTGGCTGCCTGCGCCTCGCAACCCGAGCCGAAGGGCATGGTCTATAAGAAGGCCCGCTCCAAGGAGTATTTCGCGGAATCCGAATATGGCGTGAAGGCCAGCCCGCGCGTGCAGTTCATGCGTCGCGGCGGCGGCCGCGACCAGCTCGGCAAGCCCTACCAGGTTCGCGGCAAGTGGTATTATCCGAAGGAAGACAAGAAGGGCTTCACCAAGGTCGGGCTGGCGTCCTGGTATGGCGATGCCTTCCATGGCCGGCTGACCGCCAATGGCGAAGTCTATGACATGACGCATCTGACGGCTGCGCATCCCACCATGCCGCTGCCGAGCTATGCCCGCGTCACCAATCTCGAAACCGGCAGTTCCGTGATCGTTCGCGTCAACGATCGCGGTCCCTACCATGAAGGCCGAATCATCGACGTCTCCGAACGCGCGGCGCAGATGCTGGACTATGACAAGGTCGGCACGGCCAGGGTCAAAGTCGAATATGTCGGCCGCGCGCCGCTCGACGGCGATGACGACCAGTATCTGGTGGCCTCGTATCATCCCGGCAAGAACCGGCCGGACCCGTCGGACGGCCTGCCGACCGGCGTGATGGTGGCCATGAACGGCCCGTCGCCGAGCCTGCCGGTGGGCGCGCCGCCCGCCGCCGTGCCTTTCCCCGGACAGTTGACAAATTCTGGAGAGGCCTTCGCCGCGCAGCCGGGTCTGTCGGAGCAGCCGACCGTGCAGCCGGCGTCCTTCACGGCGCAGGGCGCCAGCGATGTCGTGCTGCCTGATGTCGGACCGATCGTGCCGGAACGGCCGGATCTTGGCCTTCCGCCGAACTCGCCCTTCGCCATGGCCTCGCTGTCCTATGCGGATGAGCGGGTGAAGCGCGCGGATGTCTTTGCCGCGCTGGATGCCGGCGGCATGTCGCCGGCCGACATCCTGCAGTCATGGAAGAAATCGAACCGCCAGGAACAGGCGCCCGCGTCCGACTATGTCGCCGCCGGCTCCTTCGACGAGGCCGCCGAGGCCAAGCGTGTGGCCGCCGCGCTCGAGCCTTTCGGCCGGACCGAGATCCAGCGCACCGAGCTCGGCGGCAACGACTGGTACGCGGTCAATGTCTATCCGGACGGCCATGGCAGCATCGACGAGCTGCTTCAGGCGGCCTGGTCGCACGGCGCGCCGGACGCGCTGGTTGTGCGTAACTGATCAAATTCCCGCCGCCTGTTGATCCGGTCGAAAAAACCCTGATAGCGTGGCCGCGGGGTAATCTTTGCGCAATTCCGGGGCGGAAAACCGCTCAGCCCTTTCCGGTGTTGCTCAGATCGGGTCGAGATTTCATGCAATTGCGCATCTTCCCGCCTTTCGCCAGCCTTCTGGGGGTGGCGCTGATGCTGCTTTGCGCCGTTCCGGCGAGCGCCCAGCTTTTCGAGACCAAGGCGACGCAGGCGTTCATGATCGATGCCGACACCGGCACCGTGCTCTTCGCGAAGGACCCCGACAAGCCGATCCCTCCCGCCTCGATGGCCAAGCTGATGACGATGGAGATGGTCTTCAACGCCATCAAGTCGAAGCGCATGACGCTCGACGACACGTTCGTCGTCAGCGAGAACGCCTGGCGCACCGGCGGCGCGCCCTCCGGGACCTCGACCATGTTCGCCAAGCTCAAATCCGCGGTGCGCGTCGAGGACCTGATCCAGGGGGTCACCGTGCAGGCCGCCAATGACGGCTGCATCGTGCTCGCCGAGGGGATGGCCGGGTCGGAAGCGAATTTCGCCGCGCAGATGACGGATCGCGCCCGCCAGCTCGGCCTCCAGAAATCGACCTTCGTCAATTCGACCGGCCTGCCGGCCGACGGCCAGCAGACGACGGTGCGAGAACTGACGATGCTGGCGCTGCATCTGTGGCGCGACTATCCCGAGTTCTTCCACTATTACGGCCAGCCGGACTTCACCTGGAACAAGATCGCGCAGAGGAATCGCAATCCGCTGATCGCCATGGGCATCGAGGCCGACGGCTTTGTCGCCGGCGCCAGCGAGCAGGCGGGGTTCGGCCTGGTCGGCACCGTCAGCCACAATGGCGTCCGTGTGATCGCCGCGCTCAGCGGCCTGGCGAACGATCGCGAACGCTCCGAGGAGGCGCGCAAGCTGCTGGAGTGGGGCTCGCGCTCCTTCCAGAAGACCGAGATCTTCGCCAAGGACGAGGTGGTGGGTGAAGCGCAGGTGTTCGGCGGCGCCAAATCCGGCCTGGCCTTGAAAGCAAAAGGTCCGGTGAACATCTTCCTGCCGATCGCCAATCGCGACAAGCTGACCGCCAGGATCGTTTATCAGGGCCCGGTGTCGGCGCCGGTCGAGGCGGGGCAACCAGTCGGCGAATTGCGCGTCTGGATAGGTGACACGCTCAGCCAGCAGACGCCGCTCTATGCCGCCGAGTCGGTGACCGTGGGCACGCTTCCGCAACGTGCGCTCGACGCGGTCAAGGAACTCGCCGTCGGCTGGTTGCGTCAGAAACATTTGTGATCGGGCAAGTTCGTGGACCTTTTGTCGGACGGGAGCTATGACAGCGGCCAGCGCGGGCAGAGGCAGTCTCGATTGGCGAGCGGATTTTTCATCACCTTCGAGGGCGGCGAGGGAGCAGGCAAGTCGACGCAGATCGAGCGGCTGGCGCGGCGCATGCGCGCCAAGAAATACGAGGTTCTGGTCACCCGCGAACCGGGTGGGTCGCCCGGCGCCGAGGCGGTGAGGCACGTGCTTCTGTCCGGGGCTGCCGAACCGTTCGGACCGAAGATGGAGGCGATCCTTTTCGCCGCCGCGCGCTCCGACCATGTGGAGCAAGTCATCCGGCCGGCGGTGGAGCATGGCTCGATCGTGCTCTGCGACCGTTTCATCGATTCCTCGCGCGTCTACCAGGGCGTCACGGGCGGCATCGATGCCGATTTCATGAAGTCGCTGGAAGCAGTGGCCATCAACGGCATGATGCCGGACATGACGCTGATCTTCGACATTGATCCGGTCGAGGGACTGAAGCGGGCCACGGCGCGGCGCGGGGCAGGGGACGCCGCCGATCGCTTCGAGAAGGAGACCCTGGCCATACACCGGCGACGGCGCGAGGCTTTCCTGGCCATCGCCGCGGCGGAGCCGGAGCGCTGCATCGTCGTCGACGCTTCCGCCGATCCCGACACGGTGGAGAATATCGTCACCGCCGCCGTGTTCGCGGCGCTGGAAGAGCGGATGCCGGCGCAAAGGATCGAGACGGCGCCGGCATGATCTTCGAACGCATCGCCCCGGAACAGCACGACACGCTGGACGGCGTGCCCGAGCCGGCTGAAACGGCGCGGCTGGTCGGCCACGCGACGGCGGCAGGGATGCTTGCCGGCGCCTACCGCGCCGGCAAGCTGCCGCATGCGCTGATTTTCGCCGGGCCGCTCGGCATCGGCAAGGCGACGCTCGCCTTCCACCTGGCGCACCATCTTCTGAAATATCCGGATTTCAAGGCGGCGCCCGACACGCTTGCCGTTCCCGATCCGGCTTCCTCGCTGTTTCGCCAGATCGCCACCGGGGCGCATCCGGGCGTGCTGCATCTGACGCGCCCGGCCAACGACAAGACCAAGAGCTTCAAGACGGTGCTGACCGTCGACGAGATCCGCAAGGTCAGCCGCTTCCTGTCGATGACCTCGCATGACGGCAGCTACCGCGTCGTCATCGTCGATCCGGCCGACGACATGAACACCAACGCCGCCAATGCCTTGCTCAAGAATCTCGAGGAGCCGCCGGCGCGCACCCTGTTCATCCTTGTCGTGCATGCGCCGGGCAGCCTGTTGCCGACGATCCGCTCGCGCTGCCAGGTGGTGCGGCTGGCGCCGTTGGCGGCCGACGAGCTGATGGCGGTGCTGGAAAATGTCGAGCCGCCGCCGCCGGACGATCCAGCCGCGCGTGCCGCGCTCGCCGAGCGGGCAGGGGGCAGCGCCCGCAGCGCGATCCTGCTTACCCAATATGGCGGGCTGGAGATCGCCGGCGCGCTCGATACGCTGGTGGCGGCCAGGAAGCCGGATATCGCGGCAGCGCATCGCCTTGCGGAGGCCGTGGCGGGACGCGACCAGGCGGTCCAGTTCGACATCTTCAACCGCCGCGCCCTCGATCTGCTTTCGGCCGCGGCCAGCGAGGCGGCGCTGGCCGGCGACCTCGCCAGGGCCAAAACCCTGTCGGAGGCTTGGCAGGAGGCGCTGAACACGATATCTGAGGCCGAGACCTACAATCTCGACAAGAAGCAGCATGCCCTGACCATGATCGACCGCCTGAACTCTGCGATGCGAATGTGACGGCTTCTCTGGCGCATGCCGTTGCCCCAAAACCGGGGGCACTTTTGGGCGGCATGCGGCGGGATGGCAATCGCCATGCCGATAGGATATCCACCGCCACAACTGACATTCAGACATTCATGACGGTTCATTCATGTCACGCGACACATTCTACATCACGACCGCGATCTCCTACCCGAACGGCAAGCCGCACATAGGCCATGCCTATGAGCTGATCGCCACCGACGCGCTTGCCCGCTTCCAGCGGCTCGACGGCAAGGACGTGTTCTTCCTGACCGGCACCGACGAGCACGGCATCAAGATGCTGCAGACGGCGCGCAAGGAAGGCATCACGGCGCGCGAGCTTGCCGACCGCAACTCGGCCGAGTTCCGGCGCATGGCGACCGCGCTCAACGCTTCCAACAACGATTTCATCCGCACCACCGAGGAGCGGCATTACGCCTCCTCCCAGGCGATCTGGAAGGCGATGGCCGCCAATGGCGACATCTACAAGGGCGGTTATGCCGGTTGGTATTCGGTGCGCGACGAGGCCTATTACGGCGAGGAAGAGACCGAGGTCCGTGCGGACAATGTGCGCTACGGGCCGCAGGGGACGCCTGTCGAATGGGTCGAGGAAGAGAGCTATTTCTTCCGCCTCTCCGCCTATCAGGACAGACTGATCGCGCTTTACGAAAGCCAGCCCGATTTCATCGGCCCGGCCGAGCGTCGCAACGAGGTGATGAGCTTCGTCAAATCGGGGCTCAAGGACCTGTCGGTCTCGCGCACCACGTTCGACTGGGGCGTGCCGGTGCCGGGCGACGAGAAGCACGTGATGTATGTGTGGGTCGACGCCTTGACCAACTACATCACCGGTGTCGGATACCCTAATGAAAATGCTGAGAAATGGCGCTTCTGGCCGGCCGACGCCCACATCATCGGCAAGGACATCGTGCGCTTTCACGCCGTCTATTGGCCGGCCTTCCTGATTTCGGCGCGAATCCCGCTGCCGAAGCGCGTCTTCGGCCACGTCTTCCTGTTCAATCGGGGCGAGAAGATGTCGAAATCGGTCGGCAACGTCATCGACCCGTTCACGATGGGGGAGCACTACGGCGTCGACCAGGTGCGCTATTTCTTCCTGCGCGAGGTGCCGTTCGGCCAGGATGGCAACTACAGCCATGAGGCGATCGTCAACCGCACCAACGCCGACCTCGCCAACGGCCTCGGCAATCTGGCGCAACGGTCGCTGTCGATGATCGCCAAGAACTGCGGCGGCGCGGTGCCAAGGCGCGGCGAACTGGCCGAGGCGGACACCGCGATCCTCG